>JANXZU010000023.1 GCA_025355345.1 Syntrophaceae bacterium | reverse complement strand
CGAAGCATTTTTCTTTTATCTGCACTGCTGGATTTATCGCAGGTTAACGTGATCAATTGATGCATTCTTCTCCATCGCCTGGGGAGTTATTCCCCTTTTGGCCGACCCTCAAAGAAGAGCAGAATGCTACCAAAATAATTTCATTAATAATTACATACAAATAGACAAATAATGGGTCGATGCTAAGGTTGGCATACTCATTGCTAATTGGTGAATAGCAAGGATTGGGAGAGCGCAATTGATGAAAAAAGCTTTGGTTTGTATAGCAGGACTGATTTGTGTTTTGGCAGCATTTAGTTATGCCGCCGATAAACCTGCAACAAAGGCTACCCAAGGCGCCGTATTTAAAACGGCTAAAATGAATGCCAGCGGGAAGGTTGTAGAAATTTCCAGCACGGCCATTAAGATCGAACGAAACATTAAAGACAATGCAGAGATCATGGAATTCGCGCTGGAAAATCCGGTGCAGGATATCGTGGTAAATGATTCCGTAAAAATTGATTACAGCGTTAAAGACGGGAAGTTGACGGCATCCAGAGTGGCCAAGCCGGGAGTAGTGAAAAATTCCGGCAAAAATGTGCCAAAGCAGACAAAAGAGAAACCAGCATCCGCGATGAAGTAATTTGTGCGATGCCTTTCGATAGGTGGAGTCCCTTAAAAAATTTAAGGGTTAATCAAACAACTATTAACCAAGGAGGATTTTAAGATGAAACGTTTAGTATTGTTAGTTGTAGCATTTGTTTTCGCACTGTCCATGACCGCAATCGCCGCTGAAAAGGCCGCAGCCCCCGCAAAAGCAGCTCCCGCAGTAGCAGCCGAGAAAGTTGATGCCGCAAAAGTTGATGCAAAGGCTGATGTGAAGAAAGATGAGAAGAAAGCCGAAAAGAAAGTAAAGAAAGCATCCAAGAAAGCAGCAAAGAAAGTTGACGCAGACGCAAAGAAAGCCGAAAAGAAGGTTAAAGAAGACGCTCCGGCCGCAAAATAAGTTTATAATAACTTATAAAATGCACAAAAAGGGATGGGTGAAAACCCATCCCTTTTTTTATGCGACAGACCTTGACAAACCATGCCGCCTTAAGCAAAGTCATCGTGGTTTATTTTATCTCTTTCTGTTATAAGTTTCCCACTATGTTGAAAAATTTACTGGCAAAAATTATCGATTATAATAGCAATTTGACCGTCCGCGTCAGGGTCGTTGCATTGACGGTTGCAGGGCTCGCCTTGACCATGGCCATCTGGGGCGTTATTCAGCTGACCGCCCTGAACAGAATTCTGGTCGATCAACAAGTTAAAAGACTGGAAGGCGTCGCCGAAACTGTCAGTACATTTTATCAGCACTTTCCGACCAGACAAGGCATCGCCACTCTCGATTTAGCCCTGAAAGACTATATCCAGACAGATGTGCGCCTGGCCAGAATCGATATTTTTGACATCCGGAGTAAAAATGTCGATTATGTCGCCGGCGCCAGCCGCGTTCAATATGAGTGGCCGGATGGTATAGTGGCCGAGGTCAGAGCCAAAGGCAAATCCCGTTATGTCAAACTGGAAACAGAGGCAGGACCATCGCTGGGCCTACTCTATCCCGTTTCCGGAGAAACCAAGGATTCCCGCATTATTATCGGCATCATTGCTTTTTCACGGGCAAACACGGAAATCATGAGCCGCGCAAGGCAGTTGCTTTTTTTCAGCAGTGCCGGACTTTTGCTGGCCATCCTTTTGTTGTTGGGAATCAGCTATGGCTGGATAATCGGCAGACCGCTCAAGCTGATTATCGGAACCATTGATGCATTTCAGAAAGGACAATACGTGGAACGTATTCCCATCATTCGAGAGGATGAGTGGGGACAGCTGGCCGATCATTTCAATCAGATGGCCGACGAAATTCAAAATGTTATGGCCAGGAATCTTGATCTGACCAGACATCTGGAAGAGCGTGTCCGCGAAGAGACGCTCAATGTGGTTCAACTGCAAAAGCAAGTGGATGATTTGAAGCAATTAACCGCCCTGGGACATTTAACGGCCAATCTGGCTCATGATTTAGGGACGCCGCTTCATTCCATTGCGGGACTTGCCAAACTGATGCTGGAACGGGAAGGCTGGCCTCCCGATGTCGTGCATAAGTTAAGTTTAATTGTCGAACAGACACAGAGGCTGGATAGTGTCATTCAAAATGTTCGTAAAGCCACGCGCCTTCCGGAACCTCATTTTGAATTGATGACCGTTCATAAAATATTAAGCGACACACTGCCGCTGGTCGAGCCTCTGATACAAACAAACCATGTAACCATCGATGTGCATATTGACCGGTCTTCCGCATCTTTATACGTTGATCGCTACCGGATTCAGACAGTGCTTTTAAATATCATCCAAAATTCCATCGATGCTATGCCGGACGGCGGCAGAATCACTATATCCGCCGAAGATGACCGTGCAACAAAGACCATCAAAATCTTGATTGCCGATGACGGACAGGGCATTTCCGTCGATCTTCTGAAAAAAGTCTGCGAACCGTTCTTCAGCTCCCATAAGGATGAAGGAATGCGCGGCCTGGGGCTGGCCATTGTTCGTGATATCGTCAAGGCGCATGGCGGTCAGATGGAAATTCAAAGTACGCTTGATAGTGGAACTTCCGTCATCCTTTACCTGCGAATGACGGATGAGATGATCGATTAAGGCAAAAAACTGTTATTTTTCATCTTGCAGGCCATAACGGCGGATTTTCATGCGCAATGTTTTGCGGTCAATGCCCAGAATCTCGGCGGCTCTGGACTGATTCCAGGAGGTTGCTTTGAGGGTCTGGAGAATTTGCTCCCTTTGCACTTCTTCCAGCGGCGTCATCTCCGGCAGATCAATGCCTTTTTTGGTTTCTACCTTGTGTCGGAACCGGTCCGGCAAATTTTCCGGTAGAATAACCACAAAAGGAGAAAGCAGCAGAGTCTGCTGCAAGACATTTTCCAGTTCGCGCACATTGCCCGGCCAGTCATAGGCCATGAGTAGCTCCATGGTTTCCACCGAAACACGCACGCCGGGATAGCCCAATTTCTTCAGCATGGCTTCGATCAGCAGAGGGATATCCGCCCGGCGTTCCCGCAATGGCGGAATACGCAGACGCACAATGAAGCGATACAGGAGATCCAGGCGGAAACGGCCAAAACCTACCTCTTCATCAATATTTTTATTGGCGGCCGCGACCACGCGAACCGCGACGTGGCGCACTTCATGTCCGCCGATCCTGCGCACTTCGCCATCCTGCATGAACCGCAAAAGCTTGCTTTGCAGCGCCGTGGACATCTCCGTGATCTCGTCCAGAAAAATGGTGCCGCCCTGGGCTGATTCAATTAGCCCCGTATGTTGATGATCCGCGCCGGTAAAGGACCCTCGCTCGTAGCCGAAAAGCTCCGATTCGAGTAAGTTATCGGGAATGGCGCCGCAATGCACGACCACAAAAGGTTTAAGGCGGCGCAACGACATAGAATGCAGGGACCGCGCAGTCAGTTCCTTGCCGGTGCCACTTTCGCCTTCAATGAGCACACTGGCCTGGGAATCGGCGACACGGGCAATTTGTTTATAGAACTCAACCATGGTGGATGAAGAGCCAATCATCTTCGCCTCTTCGATGGCCTCCAGGGGCCCATTCGACCGTCGCTCACGTAACTCCCGTACTTCCAAGACTTTTTTAACAAGAGCGCGGCAATCTTCCGGAGAAAAAGGTTTGCTGATATAATCCCAAGCGCCCAGACTGATCGCCTCCATGGTGGTTTCCAGAGACCCATACGCGGTCATCAAGATGACGGGCAGGTTCGGCCATTTTTTTTGAACTTCGCTCAAGAATTGCAGGCCGTCCATACCGGGCATGCGAATATCAGACATCAATAAATCATATTCGGACAGGTCTTGTTCAAGAGCGGCCAGGGCGGAGGTAAACGCGGCGACATCATAGCCGTCGCGCAGCAGAACCTCCTGGAGAAATTCACAAGCGACAGCGTCGTCATCAATGACTAATATGCGGGCTTTCATAAAAACACCTGCCATGCTTTGCGAGGGGGAAAAATGTCAGGGCAGCGCGACCACGAAAAAACCCGTGAGCTTTCTGCTGCCTTGCGCGTCCTGGGCAATGATATCGCAACGAATTCTTTTCTCGCCATTTTCTTCGTACTTTTCAATCACTTTGCCTCTCACGGTGATGGTTGCCCGGCCTTTTGTGTTCTCAAAATCATCCAGATCAACCGGTTGGGTCATACTCAGGAAATGCACGGAAAATTTTCTCAAATATTTGTTGTCAATCCAGGAGGTGATGGCTTCACCCGCGATACCCATAATAAACATGCCATGGACAATAACATTATCCATGCCGATCATCCTGGCAAAGGTCTCATCGTGGTGCAGGGGATTGAAATCGCCGGATGCGCCGGCATAGCGCACAAGTTGCGTTCGTGTGATAGGCGCGGCCGTATAAGCCGGTATCGCATCTCCAACGGCAACCTCATCGAAATTAATCGTCATATCGTCAGGCCTATCTTTCCATAAAAGTCGTGCGCGCCTTGAGAACCAATTCCCCTCTTTGGTTGATTAATTCCGTCTCTAGAATCGTCACCTGCGCATGCCAGCCTTTTCGCCCCGGTTTGCCTCTATCATACATATCCACAACCTTCATTTTGCGGGTAATAACATCCCCCGCACAGATCGGCGCGTAATATTCGTATTCTTCTTCACTGTGTAGCAATTTGTTCAAATCAGCGCCCACCGCGTTGATGGTGGCCTGCAAACCACCGCCCGTCCAGAATGGAAAACTGGTGGGAAAAGTAGGCGGGATAGGAATGTTTTCATAACCGGCTTTTCTGGCCGCATCGACATCGCGATAAATTTCTTTGACGTGATCCGTGTCTTCTTTCTGTGCGACAGCCGCGGCAAATTCTGCGATCTTGTTTTCTGCAACTTTAATGGAATAAAGTGGGAACTCCATGCCGAGTTTCGACTTATCCGCCATAGCAACCTCCGGAGGAATAGTGATGCATGCCATATCACATCCCGACTGGAATTTCACGTTTAAATGACAGGGAGGTTTAGCGAGACGGATAAGCCCATGAAAGTCCCTTGACAAGAATCGCGCATTGCCTGTATTTTTACAACCATGAAAATCTGCCAGAGCTGCAAAAAAGAAATTCCCGCCGATTGGTTTGTCGGCAGGCAGGTGCAATGTCCTCTTTGCGGAACCGATCTTCATAGCTGCCTCAACTGCATTTTTTATGAACGCGGCGCCTATAATGATTGCCGGGAGGGGCAGGCCGAGAGAGTCCTGGATAAAAGCCGCTCCAATTTCTGCGACTACTTCAAGTTCAAAGTGAACCCGGGAAAATCCGGTGCACCGCCTGCTGATCCCAAAGATAAACTGGAAGTCTTATTTAAAAAATGACATGGATGATGCATTTATTCCACCAGTCATTATTTCTTGTCTGCCATTTAATCAAATTTAATTCTGTTCCACAATTTTTATTTCTTCTTCCGTAAAGCTGAAAAACTACTTGGACTGTCTCTTAACCTCTTTATTTATTTGACACAAAAGCTTGTTCATTGTATCATCCAATTTGAAATTGGAAGGAAACGGTTTGCCAGCATGTTCATTATCACCATTCCCTTAAAACACATTATCCTTGCTCCGGCGAAGTCGGTTGATCTCTCTGCCATTTCGGAACAAGATGCCATCGAATTGATCAAGAAATATTGTGCCGATGCCTAATAGATGGCTTTGGACAACCAAAAGGCGATACTTCATTAAATTATTTTGGTTAACCCTATGAATTTGACGCCTTACCACGCTAAATATTTTGCTCACGAGCTAACCAAGCGATGCCCTTCCGATAGTTTAGAAAAATTATCTTCAACGCTTTCTAATGCTCAAGTGGACCTTAATCCGCATCAGATAGAAGCGGCCCTTTTTGCTTTTAAATCGCCTTTATCAAAAGGCGCAATTTTGGCGGATGAGGTTGGGCTTGGCAAAACAATCGAAGCAGGATTGGTGCTTTCTCAAAAATGGGCTGAGCGTAAACGAAAAATATTATTGATATTGCCATCGAGTCTCAGAAAGCAATGGAATGCCGAACTTCAGGAAAAGTTTTTTTTGCCATCCATCATCTTGGAAACAAAATCATTTAATCAAATCATAAAAGATGGAAATCTTAATCCATTTAATCAGGATAATACGATTGTTATTTGCTCCTACCATTTTGCTAAAGCTAAATCTCCTTATATCAAGCAGACGCCTTTTGATTTAGTGGTAATTGATGAGGCGCATCGCCTGCGCAATGTTTACAAAACAAGCAATAAAATCGCCCGGGAAATAAAAGACGCCATTCAGGAATATCCCAAATTACTCCTTACTGCGACGCCGCTTCAAAATTCCCTGCTGGAACTCTATGGACTCACGAGCATTATTGACGATCATATCTTTGGCGATTTGAGCAGCTTCAAAGCCAATTACGCCAAGGTTTCCCGCGAACAGGATATTTACGAAAGTGAGCTTGGTTTAGTGGAACCCCGGCAGGAAATGTTTGCTGATTTGCGTAATCGATTAAAGCCGTTATGTATCCGCACCCTCCGTCGGCAAGTCCTGGAATATATTAATTACCGCGACCGTAAACCCATCACCCAGGACTATATCCCCACCGAACAAGAAATAGAGCTTTATGACGGCATGTCGGAATATCTGCAACGGACAAAGTTATACGCATTGCCTTTCAGCCAGCGCCAACTGATGACACTTATTTTACGTAAGCTGCTGGCATCGTCTTCCTTTGCCATTGCCAGCACCTTAAACGGGCTTGTCTATAAGCTGGAAAAACTAGAAGAAGAGATCAGGAAAGAACCTGTTGCCGTAAACGGCGAGTTTCCTAAGGGGCTGGAAGAAAACTACGAAGCGCTTTCGGATACGGTGGATGAATGGATTGATGATGAAGAAAAAGATGATGATGAAGAGTTAATAGAAAAGAAAAAATATACACTCAAAGATATCCCGCATATTCAAACGGAAAAAAAGGACTTGGAAAAATTCCGGGACTTGGCCCGCGCCATTTTCAAAAATTCTAAAGGTGAATCGCTGCTCATTGCTCTGGAAAAAGGGTTTGAAATGACTGCAACGCTGGGCGCGCAGAAAAAAGCGGTTATTTTTACCGAATCAAGAATTACTCAGGACTATCTTTGGACATTGCTTTCCGATAGCGGATATCAAGACAAGATTCTCTTATTCAACGGTTCCAATAACGACCAGAAATCAAAAGAAATTTATGCCGATTGGTTTAAGAAGAACAAAGATAGTGATAAAGTAACTGGTTCCAAAACGGCTGACTTGCGCGCGGCGCTTGTTGACTATTTTAAATCGGATGCGGAAATCATGATTGCCACCGAAGCGGCGGCGGAGGGCATTAACCTGCAATTCTGTTCGCTTGTTATCAATTACGACCTTCCGTGGAACCCGCAAAGGATTGAACAGCGCATTGGCCGATGCCATCGTTATGGTCAAAAGCATGATGTGGTCGTGGTCAATTTTGTCAATCGCAAGAATGCCGCCGATCAGCGCGTTTACGAACTTCTGGATCAGAAATTCAAACTTTTTAAAGGTGTATTTGGAGCAAGCGATGAAGTGCTTGGCAGTATTGAATCCGGCGTTGATTTTGAAAAAAGGATCGCGGCCATTTACCAATCATGCCGCACGGAAGACGAAATTAATTCCGCCTTTGATGCTTTGCAAAAAGAAATGGACGAACCCATTCAAGAAGGTATGCGGGGCGCCAAAGAAAAGCTTTTGGAAAATTTTGATACTGACGTGCATGAAAAATTGAAAATAAATTTACGCGAGAGCAAAGCGTATTTAGAAACCTATGAGAAGTGGCTCTGGGACATCACTCTGTACTTTTTGGGTGATAATGCCGTCTATGCCGCAGACGATTACTCCTTTATGCTTAAACATAATCCGTTCTCCGGTGAAGATATTGAAGAAGGCCCCTATAAAATCGGTAAAAATATTGATGATGCCCATATTTACAGGCCGGGACATCCGCTGGCCGAGCTGATTTTGCGAGAAATAAAATCAGAAAACCTGCCTTGTGCAAAACTTATTTTTGATTATTCCAATTATGGACCAATCATTTCACCAATCAAAAAATTAGTTGGGTCTTCCGGTATTTTGCAATTATCAGAACTTACGATTGATTCTTTTGAAACCGAAGATGCTCTTCTTTTAACTACTTTGCTGGATAATGGTGAACTCCTTGAAGAAGGTATTGCTAAAAAATTATTTATGCTGTGTGCTGATATAAGTCAAAATAAAATAGAGATTAGATGTTGAGTGCCACGACATCGCATACAACTTTTTATGCCACGACATCGTGAACACTCGGTTGTTCAGCGTAGTTTGTAGCTAAATTCATCGACCTGGATTTTGTCCAGGTACAGTTTCAGTTTTTGTTCTTTGACATTGATC
>JANXZU010000005.1 GCA_025355345.1 Syntrophaceae bacterium | reverse complement strand
CATTCGAGTATGATAACGGTGGACGTGTAATAAAAGAAGTTCAAGATAACCAAATTTTCAAGAATATATCCTGGGATAATAATTCCGCCAAGGTTTATAATAAAAATAATGGTAACTGCTCAGGTCTTTTATTTTTAATTGTGATAAATCTGCCCCAAATAAGAATTTCTAATTTTTCTCTCAACTCGTTTTCCGTAGAACGGACTTGATATTTTCGGTTTATTTCCACACAGGCGATTGTCACGGGGGAATAATCAAAAAATCAGCTCTGTAGCCTATAAATTGTTGATAACATGATGTTTCATTGTTGATAAAGAATCGGGTTAAAATAATGTTGATTGTATTGTTGCGGGCGATCTTTGTTAAAAACAAAGGATATTATGCACTCGAAAGAGGAACTACGAAAACTGAGTAAGGAGCAGCTGGTTGATCAGGTCTATGATCTTTTCATCATGGTTGACACGCTGACTTCAAAGGTACAAGAGCTTACAGACGAAGTTCAAAGGCTCAAAACACCCAAAAACAGCGGCAATAGTTCTCTTCCGCCTTCCCATGACTTATTTCGGAGCAAGAATCAAAGCCTTCGTGAAAAGGGCGATAAAAAATCCGGCGGGCAAGTGGGACATAAGGGCGAAACGCTTCTCATGTCACCTAACCCTGACAATATAATAGAATACAGATCAAATGAGATATGTCCACAATGTGGGAAAATTCACTCCATACAGGATTCACAAATAATTGGCAAAAGACAGGTCATAGATATTCCCGCTATTAAGGCGTTTGTCACAGAACATCAGATTTTACGCACCACATGTACTTGTGGTTATGTAAGTACAGGGGATTACCCTGCAGGTGTTTCTGCACCCGTTCAATATGGGAACAATTTGATTGCCCTCACTGCCTATCTTAGTTCACGCCAGTATGTGCCGTATTCCCGTTTGTCAGAACTGGTACATAGCATTACAAATATCTCGATGAGTGAGGGCACGATATTTAACCTCCTTAATAAAGCGGCCAATATTGTATTGCCCATTTACAAGGGCATAAGGGAGGAGATTGTAAAAGCAACTACCGTAGGGGGTGATGAAACTGGTGTTAAAGTTAAAAATGAAAAGTTTTGGGCATGGACCTGGCAATCGTTGTATGCCACATATATCGTAATATCAAAGAGCCGGGGTTTTGTAACAGTTGATAAGATATTTCCTGATGGTTTTCCAAATGCAACTTATGTAAGTGATTCTTTAAGTGCGCAATTAAAAACATTTGCCCGCAGGCATCAATTGTGCCTTGCACATCTTCTAAGGGAACTGAACTACTTCGTTGAAACATTTCACCTCAAATGGGCAATTGACATGAAAGCGTTACTGGGAAGGGCAATGGAGTTAAAAAACACGATGACCCCAGAGCAGTACGCCGGACCTTTGGAAGAGAGAACCGCAATATTAAAAGATTTTGAAATTCTGATCAACCAGAAGCTGCCCGATAAAGTTTCAAAGATATTCCCATTCCAAAAGAGATTAAGAAAACGACGGGATCAGGTATTCAACTTTCTCTATTATCCGGATGTGCCCTATGACAATAATGGTTCCGAAAGAGCGATTCGAAATATAAAAGTCAAGCAGAAAGTTTCAGGAAGTTTCCGTTCCGAACGCGGTTCAGAGATATTTGCAATATTAAGGTCGGTATTAGATACCACAATCAAAAAAGGAGGAAATCCATTTGAAACTATCCGTTTTGCAGTAAATCTTGCCGCCTGTAAAAATGAATTCCAAATAAACAGCAGGAGATAAAAAATTCACCAATCATACCAAAGGTGGTTAGAAGTTTATAGCTGAAATTTATCCAGCCATAGAATCCGCCATATCTGCTCGCAATGTATTGTCAAAATTAAAATAAAAGACCTGAGTAGTTACCAATTGCTTGAGAATTTAGTATTTTCAGAATGTGACCTACTATACGGCAATATTGCCGTCACAAATGATTGAAAGGCAAAATGGAGATCGATATATAGATATTTGAGCGCATATTTTGCCAAAATAGAAGTTCTTTGACAT
>JANXZU010000058.1 GCA_025355345.1 Syntrophaceae bacterium | reverse complement strand
AAGGTGGAAAACATGGGGGATAACTCCAACTGTTTTATGAGAACGTTGGATAAATATTTTTTGTTCTAATAGGTTCTAATAGGACATTTCTAAATTGGTAAAAATAGGACATTTCTAAATTGGCTGGACAATTACCATAATTACGTTGACACGCAATACCATTTTAGAAATGTCCTATTAGAACCTATTAGAACAAAAAATATTTATCCAACGTTCTCATAAAACAGTTGGAGTTATCCCCCATGTTTTCCACCTTTGTTTCCATGGATGATCTTTTGATGGCTTAGGCGGCCGGTTATATTCTCTGCTGTCGTTTTTAGCAGACGCCCTCTGTTTTGGTTTTTCGGTTATTTCTTTATATTTTAAAGATCTGCCATTGCTGATGATGAGGAGAGAGCCATCTATTCGTTTTTCAATATGTACCTTTTTACTGTTGTTTTTCTCTAATTGATAAAGCTTTCTGTTGTAGGCAATGGTATTATCATTACGGATCGTCCTTTGGTCTTTTATACAGAGATACTTGTCCCAATTAAAATGACGAGCAAGTCTAACATGAACATCCGTCTCATTTGCCGGACATACTCTGAATTTTTCATTATGTTTTGGTAAATACGTCTCCAGAAACACATTGGCTTCATCTTTTGTTTTTATGCCTTGAAGCCTCATCTCCTTGACCAGACGATCCTGAAGTACGCCAAAGAGCCTCTCCACCCTTCCTTTCGCCTGTGGAGACATGGCATGAATGACCTCCAATCCAAGCTCTTTCAACGCCCTTTCAAACTGACTGAGAAACTCTACATCATTTGCTTCATCCCATTCCGTAGGTTTCCTGGAAGACTTATAGGTCGTGTGACGATCAAGGTAAACGCTCATGGGAAGACCGTACTTTTTTACATAACCTTTGAAGCTGTCCATGGCAGGCATGGTTCCTTCGTAATCATAAAACTTTGCGTAGATCGTATTCGTGGCATCATCGATATAGCCCATCAATACCAGCTTTGGACCTCGACCTTCCAACCAGTCATGATGTGAACCGTCCATCTGAACCATTTCTCCAAAACATGATCGCCTCGGACGCCACTGTCTGTATGCAGACCGCTTCCGTCTCTTCTTCCATAAACCTGCCTCTATCAGCCAATTCCTCAATGTCTCATCGCTTAAGCTGATACCATCTCGCTCCAATAGCTTCTCCGCCGCCAGGGTAGGTCCAAAATCAGAATACTTCTCCTTGTATAGAGCGATGACTTTCTCTTTTGTCGCAGCTGATAATCCGCGGTTTGATGGCCGACCACGGAACTTGTTTATAATACCCTTATCGCCTTCCTCTCGAACTGCCTTCACTAACCGCCTGATCTGACGTTCGCTGAGACTTAATATCCCGGATACTGTCTTCTGGCTGATCTGTCTGTCTATTGCCGACTGGATCAACTTCAAACGCTTTATTCCCTCTATACTCATGACGATCATGTCCCTTCCAACCATAATTACATCCCTCCTTATAGGAAACAATTATGGCTTTATATTAGGACATTTCTACTTTGGTAGATTAGGACATTATCACTTTGGCGGAACATGAAATATTGCCACAAAATATAGGGCGAATTGTGTTTATAACGAATTGAAGTTCATAATTTTTGGTAAGGACGACATTTTACTGACTGAGGAAGCTATACGTAACATAATCTGCTTTTCTTATTGATGTTTAGTTGCTAGATGTTATTAGAATTTTCATTCTTTCGTCAAGCATTGTCTGGTTTGCTGTTCGTTGCATGATCACATCCATAGCATTGAAGTAATCCCTCTGTACTTTCAGATTTGATAACCGGCAATAACTCTGTTTCGTTTTTATATTAGCGTGTCCAAGAAGATCGTGGGTTGTGCAAATATCGTTATATTCACTACAAAAAATGTGCTTAG
Source organism: Syntrophaceae bacterium (assembly GCA_025355345.1). Lineage (GTDB taxonomy): Bacteria > Desulfobacterota > Syntrophia > Syntrophales > Smithellaceae > FEN-1160. Next base: position 12,077 of record JANXZU010000058.1, on the reverse strand, counting down.
CCGGCTTTAAGCTAATTTTATTACGAAAGATGAATCTCACTTAATACCTGGGCTTTCTTGTATTCGCTGATCAATGACTTCCTGGATGTACCCAGATCAATCATATCCCAAGGCAGAACTTCATCAAGTGATTTACGGCGATAAACGTAGTCATCGGGATTGATGTTTACTTCTTTAAATGCCTTGACCCAGTTACCTTCAAGACGATGAACTGCCATAAGTATTTCACCTACTCGACGATCACCCAAAGAAAGCAGCGCCTGTACATAATTCCACTTCGGTACGTCAGAAATAACATTTATCTGTTTATCCCGTGCAAAAGCACTGATAATCTTTTTAATCTTCCTGCCCGTTTCACTTACATTAGCCAGAGCGAACCACTGCAAAGGTGTTTGCGGCTTGGGGATGAACTGATTAACGCTGAGCGTTATGCGCCTGAACTTTCTTTTGCCGCAAGTCTTAAGCAGGGCGGAGTGCTGAATTTTGCTGGTCAGATCAATGATTGCGTCAATGTCTGAATCTTCTTCACCCGGCAGCCCGACCATAAAATAAAGCCGCAAATTGGGAATTTCTTTTTCAATCAGTAATTCAGCGGCCTGTATTATATCTTCTTGAGTTATATCCTTGCGTAAAATGTCGCGCATTTTCTGGCTGCCGGCCTCCGGCGCCAGCGCGACTGTCTCAATACGCCCGGCTTTCATCAGATCAACGATCTTTTCATTTATTTGATCGATGCGTAGCGATCCAATCCCGACCTGGGCGTTTTGGGCAAGAATATATTCACATATTTGAATAAGTTCAGGATGATCCGAAACGGCAGTACCTACCAGGCCTATCTTTTTCTTTTTCACCAGTCCCCGATCAATCGAAGCTATAATTTCTTCGGCGCTGCGGTAGCGCGCCGGGCGGTAAGCAAAGCTTGCCGCGCAAAAACGGCAACTGCGCGCACAACCCCTGTTTACTTCCGTTAGATACATATCTCCCATTTCTACTTGCGGAGCAGCGATAACTTCTTCTGTGCAATAAGAATTGATATCTTTTATATGATTAATTTTTATTTTTTGCGGCAGGTCAGCTTCCCGTGGCACAAATCCATCTATCCTGCTATCGGCTCTATATTTAACTTCATAGAGTCCGGGAACATAAACACCGGGGATTTGTTTTTGTAAATTTTTAAGTAATGTGGAACGATCATGCCCGAGGCGGCGCGCATCTTCAAAGACACGGGTAAAATGCGGCAGTGCAACTTCCGCTTCACCCAGAATAAACAAATCAAAAAAATCAGCCAGCGGCTCAGGATTGAGAGTCAGTGCTATGCCACCGCCAATAACCAGAGGAAACCCTTGCATGCGGTCTTTGGTTAATAAAGGGATGCCCGCTTTCGACAGCATAGTCAAAATATGTGGATAATCATTTTCGAAGGACAAAGAAAAAGCCAAAATATCAAATTCGGCAATTGATTTTTGGCTTTCCAGACTAAACATTTCTGCCGAGCCTGTGATGTTTTCGGCATCATCACAGGACATCGGCAGAAATACTCTTTCACAAAGAAAGGAGGGTTGCTCGTTAATTATTTTATAAACTGCTTGGAAACCCAAATTAGCCATACCCGTGCGGTAAGAATTGGGAAAAGCCAGGCAAACGGTGTTGTATGTGCCCCAGACTTTTTTTACATAACCCCTCTCCTGCTCTAAAAGGGATTCATATTTCTTTTTAAGTTTCCAATCCATGGTTTGATTATGGCCTGAATCTGACTGAATAACCCGTCAGCAAAGCCACAAACATAATATCTCCTAATCCGCCTGTCTGCGCAAAAACGTTGGTATTTCCATATCAACAGTATCGCTTTCTTCACTTATGCCCATGGTTACGACATTAGTATTAGCATTACCCCGGCTTTTTCCCCGCCGTACAAAAGTCGGTGTCGCTAAATTCTCCAACCTGAATCCGCCCGAGACAGCCGCGGGGGCTTGTTTTTTCTTTATCCCATCATCGAAACCAGTTGCAATAACCGTGATACGGATTTCATCCCCCATAGTTTCATCAATAACAGTTCCGAAGATAATATTGGCATCTTCATGCGCTTCCGCCTGAATCAATGACGATGCCTCATTGACTTCATAAAGACTCAGATTAGAACCGCCAGTAATGTTGAGTAAAATGCCGTGCGCGCCCTGAATGGTGTTGTCTTCGAGCAGCGGTGAAGAAATTGCTTTCTGGGCGGCCTCTACCGCGCGATTTTCTCCGGACGCCGTGCCGGTGCCCATCAGAGCCATACCCATGCTGCTCATAATATTCTTTACATCAGCAAAATCAAGATTGATCAAACCGGGAACCATAATCAAGTCAGATATCCCCTTAACAGCCTGATAAAGAATATCGTCCGCTTTTTTGAAGGAATCCAGAAGTGATAAGTTACGGCCACCGAGGCTCAATAGTCTTTGATTTGGAACAACAATCAAGGTATCCACAACATCGCGTAATAGTGCTATGCCATCTTCAGCCTGTGTATTACGCTTTCTTCCCTCAAACTGGAATGGTTTGGTAACTACTGCCACTGTCAGCGCATTGCTTTTGCGTGCTATCTCCGCGATGACCGGCGCCGCTCCTGTTCCCGTTCCTCCCCCCAATCCCGCTGTTATAAAAATCATATCCGCGCCTTCCAGATATTGCTCAATTTGATCGCGGGATTCAAGAGCCGATTTCCTGCCGATATCCGGATTGGAGCCGGCTCCCAAACCTTTGGTTATCTCCAAACCGATTTGAATTTTATTGGGCGAGCTTGACGCACCCAACGCCTGCGCATCGGTATTGGCGATAATGAAATCAACACCCCGAAGAGAGTATGAGATCATTGTGTTAACGGCGTTTCCTCCGCCTCCGCCTACCCCGATCACCTTGATTCTTGCCGAATTTTCACTACATACATCAGTTAATTCAAACATGAGCACCCCTTTCTTTTAAAAAAATTCTACGAGCCATTTTTTTATTGTTCTTCCCATATTGCCGAATATATTACCCGTCTTACGATAAACGGAATCACCTGCTAATTGTTTGCTTCCATAAATAATCAACCCGACACCAACGGTGTATGCCGGTGAGTTTACAATATCAATCAAACCGCCGATACCGGTAGGATTGCCCCTGCGGACCGGCATATCGAAGATTTGTTCCGCCATTTCATTGATGCCTGTCAAAAGAGACGTCCCGCCGGTTAAGACAACTCCGGCGGCAAGCAAATCCTCATTGCCTGAACGCACAATTTCTTTGAGCGCAAGAGTTAATATCTCCTCCATCCGTGGTTCTACAATCCTGCCGAGAATTTGTCTGGATACCTGCCGGTCTTCGCGGCCGCCAACACTGGGCACTTCAATCATTTCTTCCTTGGGAATCCTTGCTGCCAGTGCGCAACCATATCTTATTTTTATTCTTTCCGCGTCATTGTAAGGCGTACGAAGGCCTGTGGCGATATCCGAAGTCAAATAATTACCGCCAACAGGAAGTATTGCCGTATGCTTGATACTTCCTTCAGAAAATATAGCAATTCCTGTTGAAGCTCCGCCGATGTCGATTAACACGACTCCCAAGTCTTTCTCATCTGCACTAAGCACAGCTTCACTTGCCGCCAATTGCTCCATAACGACATCGTCGATATCCAGCCCTACACGATTGACTGACTTCACAATGTTTTGAATGGATGGAACAGCGCCGGTAACAATGTGCACTTTTGCCTCCAGCCGGACACCGGACATTCCTACTGGATCTCGAATACCATCCTGACCGTCAACAACATAATTTTGAGGAAGTGTGTGCAGAATTTCCCTTTCCACGGGAATAGCAATTGACTTGGATGCTTCCACCGCCCTTTGCACATCTTCTTCGCCAACTTCACCGCCTTTAATCGCCACAATGCCCAGTGAGTTTTGCCCTTTGACGTGGCTGCCGGCAATGCCCACGAAAACAGAATTAATGCGGCATCCCGACATGTGTTCAGCTTCCTCTACTGCCTTTTTGATAGCCTCCACCGTGTTCTCAATATTGACAACTAAACCTTTGCGTAACTCTTTGGCCGGGGATATTCCAATGCCGATGATATTGATACCGGTTTCAGTAATCTCCCCAACAATGGCTGTTGTTTTTGTCGTGCCTATATCCAGACCGACTAGCACATTACTTTTTCTTCCCATCAGTATCTTCACCCCTTCTCTAATTTAGAGTCCGTAAATTTAAATTTATAGCCTGTACTGCTTGCCACTTTTATGAGACTGGGTGCGACCCAGAGCACTTTTTTGTTGAATTGTAATTTTTGCCGCATCGGCCAAATCAACTGTTAAATAGTTACTGTTAATTCCGCGCTTTTCCATGTCGTTCAAAACCAAGGCCAGTTTGCGCAACTTCCTTTCAAAATCATCCATACCCATCTTCAGGTAAAGTCCCTTATCGGTAAGCAGGGATAGTCCAAATACTTCATCTATATGAGCTTCAGAGATAGCTCCCAAAAAAGAGTAAAGATTGGAACCGGAAAACACCTTAAATAAACTGAGTGTATCCGCTAATAATTTAGATTTTATTTTATCCTGAACATTTATACCGGTGATGATGGCCAGATCAACTTCATCACCCTGGGCCAATTTTTTAAAAATAATTCCATCAGAATCCATAAGGTAAAAATCACTGCCCTGCTTGACCAGCGCAATGGGAATTCGCTCCCGCACATCAACCACCAGCCTGTTGGGATATTCTCTTCCGACATAGACTTTTTTTATCCAGGGATTAACTGCCACGCGTTTGGCCAGAACATCAACATTTACTGCCAGAATATTTTGGCCCGGTTTTATTTCCACAAGCGTCAGAATTTCCTTTTCTGTAAGTTCTTTTAAACCACGCACAGGTGTTTCCTTGATCTTAAAATACGGAGCACTTAATATACAGCTGTAGGCATAAATAAAAAGAAGGCTGAGCACTGCTATAGAAATGAGCAAGCTGAGCGCACCTGCATATTCACCGATGCTATTGACCAACCGCCTTCGTAAACGGCTCATCCTCGCTTCATAGTTTGCTTTTAGCATCTTCGGCATTAATCTTCTCCGACAATTACAACTTCTGTTTCCAGGTTTATGCCTCTTTCTTTTTCGGCCTTCGCCTGAATTACAGCAATTAATTTTAACACATCAGACGCAGTCGCCTTGCCTTTGTTTACTATAAAATTGGCGTGCTTCAGCGAGACTTCCGCATCATTGCAACTTGTTCCTTTTAAACCCATTTCTTCAATGAGACGGCCTGCCGGTTGTCCCGGCAGGTTTTTAAAAATCGATCCGGCATTGGGAAAATTTAGCGGATGTTTTTCCTGACGCCGTTTGATTATTTCACTAATTTCCCCCTTAATCTGTTCTTGCTGTCCCTTTTTTAATTTAAACTCGGCATTAAGTATTATTGACTCCGGAGGCAGGCCGGATGTTCGATATCCAAAAGAGATTTCCTCCCGCTGAAGTGTTTTCTTAACCCCGCAAGAGTCAAGCAATGATATTGTTTTAATAATATCTTTAATTTCTTTTCCATAAGCTCCTGCATTCATCCACACAGCACCGCCTACACTGCCTGGAATACCGGCGCAGAATTCCATACCCTCAAGTTCTTTCGTCGCAGCATAATTAACCAGCATAGACAGCGTTACACCGGCTTGGGCGGTTATACAGTATTCACCTTCAGATGTAGATGCGCAGTTAATTTCCCTGAGTTGTTTCATCAGTAGCATTACTCCCCGGTAACCACTATCCCGCACAATTATGTTGGTTAAGTTTCCCACGGCAATAAATTTTATTTCTCTTTCATTGAGCCGACGCACAATCCGGATTAATTCTTTTTCGCTCTCTACAAACACGAGGGCTCCGACATTTCCTCCTACACAAAGCGATGCATGGCGAGACATTGGCTCATCGTATAAGATATTCCCGATACCAATATCGGCTAGAGCATATGAAATTTCATTTTTAGCCGTCATTATTTTTTTATTTCCCTTGCCGCCAATTGCTTTAGTAGCGCTTCACCTATTTTATAAATGCTTCCTGCACCCAGCGTAATAACTGTATCGTTCGGCTTTACTGTTTTTAATAGAAATTCGATGGTGCCTTCCGCCTGCGCAATATATTCAACATTGCGATGGCCCCTTTTTCGAATAGCTTCGCCTAATATCTGTGAATTAACTCCGGCAATAGGTTCTTCACTGGCCGGATATATATCATTTAGGATCAGCAAATCAGCATCACCAAAGGCTTGTGTGAATTCTTCAAAAAGCGCCTTTGTTCTAGTGAATCTGTGCGGCTGAAAAACTACAATCAGCCTACCTTTCCACACCTGTCTTGCCGCGGCGAGTGTCGCTTTGACTTCCGTCGGGTGGTGGCCATAGTCATCGACTACCGTAATATCGCCTACTGTGCCTTTATTTTCCAGCCGGCGCACAACGCCTGCAAAACTTTTAAGCCCATCTTTAATCGTGGCAAAATCCAAATCCAACTCGCAGCCTACAGCCACAGCTGCCAGTGAATTATAAACATTGAACAGACCGGGCACAGCTAACTCAATTACGCCCAATCGCTCTCCCTTGTAAAGAAGACTATACTCCGTGCCTGATGCAAGATATTTGATGTCACGCGCAATGTAATCCGCAGAATGATCGATGCCGTATGTTATCATTTTGCGTTTAATGAGCGGTGCAATCTCCCGCACATGCTCATTATCGCTGCAGAGAACCGTACAACCATAGAAAGGAACAATATTGGCAAACTTAAGAAACGCTTCCTTTATTTCAGTAATACCCGGATAGAAATCCAGATGTTCACGGTCGATATTTGTAATGACTGCAATTGTCGGCGACAATTTTAAAAACGATCCATCGCTTTCATCAGCCTCAGCCACAATGATATCTCCATCACCTAACCTTGCGTTGCTGCCGATGCTTGCCAGTTTTCCGCCGATAACCATAGTTGGATCAAGACCACCACGGGCAAGAATTGTCGAAACCATAGATGTGGTTGTGGTCTTTCCGTGACTACCGGAGATTGCAACAGAAAATTTCATTTTAAGCAACTCCGCCAGCATTTCCGCACGCGGTATCACCGGTACATTTCTTTTATGCGCTTCTACAACTTCCGGGTTATCAGTCTTCACAGCTGTGGAGGTGACAACGACATCAGCATTACCTATGTTTTCTGCGGTATGGCCTAAAGCCACGGAAGCGCCAAGTTTCTCCAACCTGACCGTTGTTTCTGACTGCGCTTTGTCAGAGCCTCTGACATTGTAACCAAGATTAATCAGAACTTCGGCAATCCCGCTCATTCCGATTCCGCCTATTCCCACAAAATGAATGCATTTTACTTTGCGCTGCATTAAACTGGTTTTTTTATCAGCTGCCATTTTATTTCATAATTCCTTTATATTTTTCATTATAAACAAAGATCTAATTACTTTTAGCTGCTAATTCCATGCAGGCATCAACTATTTTTGCGGCTGCTTTTATATTTCCCAGCTTTGCCGATGCCTCTTCCATCTGCCGCAGCTTTTGCTTATCTGCTAAAAGATCTTCAATTATTACAAATAGATTTTCGCCGTTAACCTCATGTTCGTTAATTACAACCGCCGCACCCGCTGAATCCATCACCTGTGCATTTTTTGTCTGATGATCATTTGCCGCCCATGGGTAAGGAATGAGAATGGCTGCTTTACCCGCCGCCGTGATTTCCGCAAGCGAAGTAGCTCCTGCACGGCAGATGATCAGATCGGCTGCAGCGTATGCATCAGCCATATTGACTATGAATGAGGTCACTTCCGCTTTCAGTCCATGTCGCAGATAAGCTTCCTTCACCATTTCTACTTCCCGATCTCCCGTTTGATGGAGCACACGCAATTTATCCTTCATCTTCTGCAATAAGGGCATCATCTCGATCACATTTTTATTGATTGCTGCCGCTCCCTGTGAACCACCGAAAATCAAAAGTTGCCTGAATTGTTTTTCTTGTTGCTCCTGAGCGCGTCGCACAGCAAATACTTTTCTTACCGGATTGCCACTGACAATTACCTTGGATTGCGGAAAACAATCTTTTGTTTGCGCATAAGTGACAAAAATAATGTTAGCAAACTTGCTTAGGATTCTATTCGTAATTCCTGGCACTGCATTTTGCTCTGCTATTGCCGTAGGTATTCCCAAAAGCCTTGCTGTAATTACCGCGGGACCGGAAGCGTAACCACCGACACCGATAACAAAGTCAGGACAAAATCTCTTTAAGATCTGTCTTGATTGCCACATGCTATGCGGGATCTGATAAATTACTTTCATCAACGCTTTCAATCCTCGCCCCTTAACTCCTTCAATATCAATTTTTTGCAGCTCATAACCGAGATTACCCAGCATTCTATTTTCAATACCTTTTTTTGTCCCGATAAAAATAACCTTATTAGTATTGCCTCTGCCCAGAATTTCTTCGGCGATCGCAATACCAGGAAACAAGTGGCCTCCCGTTCCTCCTCCTGCAATTATGATCCGCACTTGCTACCCCTTAAACCTGTTTAACTTTCTTATCATTATATATACATCCTTAAACTACATACTTCTGCTCACGATGATTGCGTGGAAATATTCAATAAAATCCCAACTGCTATCATACTCATGACAAAAGCAGATCCTCCATAACTTAAAAAGGGAAGCGCCAGACCTTTAAGTGGTATTAGTCCCATTACACCGGCAATATTGATAAACGCTTCCATGGCGATGACCATCGTCAATCCCGCAGCCAGTAAGGTTCCGAACAAATCTGGCGCCTTTATAGCAATCATAAATCCGCGAATAACAAATATTGCAAATAATATAATCACAATGCTGACGCCAATGAAGCCGCTTTCTTCCGCAATAATTGAAAGGATAAAGTCCGTATGAGGCTCCGGTAGATAAAATAATTTTTGCATACCATCGCCGATGCCTACTCCAAAAGTTCCACCTGAGCCGAAAGAAAGCAGGGATTGAATTATTTGAAAACCACTGTTGCCTGCGTCTTTCCATGGATCCAAAAATACGGTCAGGCGCGCCATTCTGTAGCCTTTGTGAAATATCAGCCAAATGCCGACAGGAATAAATGCCGCCGCCAAAAACATCAGATGTGTCATCCGCGAACCTGCCAGACACAGCATGAGGATCAATATCGAAACAATAATTACCGCCGTGCCGAAATCCGGCTCCAGCAGTATCAGAGATATTACAATTGCGGTAATCGCCGAGGGTATAAGGACTCCCCGGCTGAATTGCTTGAGCAGATGGGCTTTGCGAGCAAGAAAATGTGCCAGAAAAAGAACCATGGCAATTTTCACCATCTCGGATACCTGAAAGGAAATTAAACCAAGGTTTAACCAGCGAGTCGCGCCACCTCTTTTCAGACCGATATGAGGAATGAAAAGCAGCGCAAGCATTATCAGTGATAATATAATTCCGGGATATGCCGCCTTTTTCCAGTTTGTGTAATCAGTCTTGGTCAAAAACACCATGGCAATCAGCCCTAAAATAACGAAGAATATCTGCTTCTTTAAAAAATATTGACCATCCTTGAATTTCTCCAGCGCGATAATGGAGCTGGATGAATAAATCATCGCCGTTCCTATCGTCACCAAAATCATGGTAACCAAGAGTAAAATAATATCCGGAGTTCTATCCTCTTTTTTTACCGCAGCATCCATTAAAGATTCCTCACCACATTCTTAAAGAAATTGCCCCGCTCCTTGTAATTGTTAAACTCATCAAAACTAGCGCATCCCGGAGAAAGCAATACAACGTCACCTGCACGACCGCTTTCACAGGCACTCTCTATTGCGGCCTGCAGTGTAGGTACTTTAACCGAAGGCACGCTCTTCCCAATCAATGATCCAATGCGGTCGCGCGCTTCGCCAAACAGGATCACCTGCTTGGCTTTTGCCGCAAGTAATGGTTTTAAATTTTGAAAATCGCCGTCTTTATCTCTGCCTCCCAGAAGTAAAATTACAGGAGCGGAAAATGTATCCAGCGCACGGATAACAGAGCCGACGTTTGTTCCCTTAGAATCATCGTAATATCTGACTGATTTTTTTTCGCCGGCAAATTCAATACGATGTGGCAGGCCGCTAAACCCTGAAATTGTGTCAATAATACTCTTCCGGCCGCAACCGCAAAAACGAGCTGCCATTATTGCCGCCATTACATTTTCCACATTATGCAGTCCGGGAATTTTAATCATGCTTAGAGGATATTGCTCCTCTTCTCCATTGAGATTATGAAAAATAATGTTTTCGTCTTTAATAAATATTCCTGTCGGTAATTCGTTTTTTGAGCTGAATCCAGCAACTTGTGCGCGGACAGAAGATGTCATTGATTTCTGCTGAGGATCTTCGGCATTGAGAATCGCAAAATCCGACTTTGTTTGATTCTCAAACACTCTGGCTTTAATACGGCTGTACTCGGCAAATGAGCCATGATAGTTTACATGATCGCACGTTATATTTAGCAACACAGCAACAAAAGGTCGGAATTTTTCTATCCACTGCAACTGGAAACTGCTGATTTCAGCTACGACAAAGTCCGCTACTTGATTAGTTCCCGCAAATTCAATCAGAGGGTTGCCGATATTGCCACCAACAAATACTTTCTTCCCCGCTCTTTCCAGAATCTCACCCAGCAGAGTTGTTGTCGTTGTTTTACCATTGGTGCCGGTTACAGCCAATATTGGAGATTTTAAAAAATGATATGCCAGTTCAACTTCACTGGTTACAGGCATGTTGGCTTTTACCGCAGCCTGTAATATTTCATTAGAGGGAGGAACTCCCGGTGAAGGCACGACCATGCAGGCCCCCTCCAGAATACCGGCATTGTAGGCACCCGTGGTAAGCCAATTTCCCCCGGCGATTTGCTCAAAGGCTGCCCCCCACTTTTCGGGTGGTTTTTCATCTGTCGCAATCACTCTGGCACCCTGCCCTCCTAAAAAGCGCACTGTAGCCAGTCCTGTCTTGCCCATGCCGATGACAACAATTTTTTTATCTTTTAAATTCATTTTCTGTTACCGTAACTTCAAAGTACTGATTGCCAACAGCGCCAGTAAAATTGATATAATCCAAAATCTGACGATCACTTTTGGTTCCGCCCACCCCTTCAACTCAAAGTGATGGTGCAACGGCGCCATTCGAAAAATTCGTTTTCCTCCGGTCAGTTTAAAATAACCAACCTGAAAAATGACAGAAAATGTTTCCACTACAAAAATACCGCCAACTATAGCCAGCAATATTTCCTGTTTTGTTATAACTGCCATTGTTCCCAATGCCCCGCCCAGTGAGAGCGAACCGACATCACCCATAAAAACTTCCGCGGGATATGAATTAAACCACAAAAATCCAAGACCGGCACCAACAAGCGCGCCACAAAATACCGCAAGCTCTCCAGCGCCATTAACATAAGTAATTTGCAGGTAAGATGCTACTTTTACGTTGCCGGCAAAATAGGCAAAAAGGACATAAGTAGCGAAACAAATTATCGCAGGGCCTATGGCCAGACCATCCAGACCATCAGTTAAATTTACGGCATTTGCCGCACCCACAATGATAAATGTGGAAAGAAGAACATAACCCCAGCCGAGGTTTGGTAATACTGCTTTGAAAAACGGAATTGTTACTTGCGAGTTAAAGCCTGGCTTCCAGTAAAGAATCAGACTGACAAAGAGCGCTATGACAATCTCTGCCGCCAGTCTTGTTTTTCCTGATATCCCCTTGGAATTTTTACCGGCAAATTTCCGGTAATCGTCCAAAAAACCAATAAGACCATAACCAACCATCACCATCAAGATCAGCCAGATATAATTAATGGCAAGATTTGCCCAAAGAAGGGTAGAGATCATCACTGCAAAGATGATTAAAACCCCGCCCATCGTTGGTGTTCCTTTTTTCACAAGATGGCTTTGCGGACCGTCATCTCTGATCTGCTGATCTATTTGCAGGCTTTGCAACTTGCGGATCAGCCACGGACCAACGACAAGACAGATCAAAAGCGCGGTAATTGACGCGAAAATTGTCCG
>JANXZU010000138.1 GCA_025355345.1 Syntrophaceae bacterium | reverse complement strand
TCTCTCCAATTTCCGCTACGCTTGCTTCAAGTTTCATGGCGCTTTCTCCTTTTAGTTTAGGTTTTTGGGGAAAAACCCTTCTAACAGGAAAAGCGCCTTTTTTTCTACCTGATTAATTTACACAAGATTCTTTACACTACCTCCATATTATCGGCAATATAAGATGATGAAGTCCATAATCTTAATGCATAGATTCATTTTTTTAGATTTATGTGAGGATATCGACTGAAATAAATAATAATTTAATGACCAGGCAGGGCATGTAATTTCAATTTATGTTATTATTAGCTTTTGTATTGCCTGTCCTTTGAGGATTCAAGATGGATGTATTGGTGAAAAGATTAATTAGTGTTCAGGTAAGGCTGATTATTTATTGCTACGTATATTCGACGCGGTTTCGTCCACCCTTTTTAGCCCTGTAAAGGGCTTCATCTGAACGGGAAATTACTTTTTCAACGTCTTCCCGCATTTGATACTCAGAAACGCCGATGGAAACGGTAACCTTAAAATTAGTATCAATCTCGGGAAACACGATATTCTTGATGTTGGTACGCACACGTTCTGCACAGATAAGCGCCCCTTTGATATCCGTTTGTGTCAGCACGATCATAAATTCTTCGCCACCATAGCGTCCGCAAAATTCCGTGTTGCGCAGACTATTATTCATCATGGTGGCGACTGTCCTCAATACTTCATCACCTGCCAGATGCCCATGTACATCATTGACATTCTTGAAGTGGTCAATATCCAGCATAGCCAGACAGAACATGCCTCCTCCGCGCGATGAACGTTTTTTTTCTTGATCAAGGAGTTCCATAAGATGCCTGCGGTTGAACAGGCCGGTCAGTTCATCCCGAATGGCCATTTCCCTTATTATCTCGATGGATTTAGCCTGTTGAGATTTGCTGATACTCAGATTTTGGCGCAGAGAACTTATGTATCCGCCGATGATGGAAAAAGCAACCATTACAAGTGCCAGGACACCCCATTGAAGATATTCAATGTTAAAATTGATGCCTTGAGGACGGTAGAGATGCAGCAGGACGATATCGATTCCGTAGGTCAGTAGGGTAAAGGCACTGATATATAAAAAACTGCTGGTATTGAGGCGGAAGATACCGAAGATAAGAATCATAACATAGATCAGTAACAGAACGCCGCGAGACTCATTGGCAAAATACATTCCGTACATTGTCACAAGGATGGCAGCAGACATCTGGATTGCCGTCAGGCTGGGATCGGCCATTTTCAGATTCAGGCCCGTGCGGAACAATAAATACAGGGTAATGTTGATGATGGGAATGATTATCAGAAACCCCCAAATACACTCCCGTTCCATGAAGCCGGACAGATAGGAGACGTAGGCAAGAGATGAGCAGAGTGCATAGGCGGAAGCTGCCATGAAAAAACGGCGCATACGCAGCGCTTGCTTCCGATCATCCTTGGGGGCAATGGAAAAATTGATAAGAAAATCTTTTTTCATTTTAAGATCATATGAAAATAGATTTTGTAAGTCAAGATGATTTCGGCAGCAGAAAAAAATGTATCGTGAAATAGATATATAGAAAAAACGTTCTGACGGTCTGTTTACTAATAGCCACACCGGGTAATCGCCACACTGTTAGCGATTCATCCCGGTCAGTGGCTTGTCTGAAATTTAGAAATAGTTATCCGATCAGTTGCTGTGCTTATCGGTTGATTGATTTAGTGCTTATCGAGCCAGCTTATAACGTCGGCGTACACTTCTTTCTTGTTTATTTCATTTAGTGTTTCGTGACGGGCATTTTTATAAAACTTTATTTCCAAATCTTTAATGCCGGCCTTCTTGAATGAATTGTATACCTGCGTTACACCCTTGGTGTTTGCGCCTACAGGATCCATCTCTCCCGAAAATAAATAAATAGGCAGGTCTTTGGGGATTTTGTTTATGTTTTCAGCACTGTTAATGAGCTTTATGCCTCCTAGTAAATCAACGAAATGCCCCGCGGTGCATACGAATCCGCAGTAAGGATCTGCTATATATTTATCCACTTCTTTCTCATCGCGACTCAACCAATCGAAATCAGTTCTCGTAGGCATGAAAGCTTTATTGAAAGTACCGAAGGACAGCTTGTTCAAGAACAGGCTCGGGAATTTCTTGCCTTTTTTCTTTGCCTCTCTTTTTGCTATGAACATGCCAATGATTCCTAAAAGTCCGGGATCACCGCCCGTTCCGGAAAGAATGACTCCTTTTATATCTTTATAATAAATACTGATATAATTTCGGGCCAAGAGTGACCCCATGCTGTGTGCGAAAAGGAAAAGGGGGATATTGGGATACTCCGATTTAGCGATTTTTGTTACTGCATATAAATCATCAATGACTAGTTTCCATCCGTTTTCATCGGCAAAATATCCCGCATTTTCAAGGCTTCCGGCCGTCTTACCATGCCCCCTGTGATCGTTCGCATATACTGCATATCCTGCTTTGCCAAGTGTGACAGCAAATTCATCATATCTGGCTGCATGCTCTGCCATACCGTGAGATATCTGAACTACTCCTTTGATCTTTACATCTTTCGGTATCCACTTGTACCCGGTAATTTTTGTGCCATCCTGAGAATTAAATACAAAATTTTCAAAGTTCATTTTTTATCCTCCTATTTATATTATGAAATGATCCATACTTATGAATGGTTATCTGATATTGATTATTTGTTTTGAAATGGGAGTATAGGGAAAACATTTTTGTATGTCAATAAAATATTCTTGACTATTGTGTATTACTATTAATATATTCGAGGCACACTAAATAAAGATGTTGAGGGAACTTTTATGTCCAATCTTGTTCGTTTTGGTGTATCTCTTAAAGATGACCTTTTAAATAAATTTGACCGTCATATCAAAGAGCATAAGTACACAAATCGTTCTGAAGCTGTGCGTGATTTAATCCGGGAAGAACTGGTCAAAAAAGAATGGACAGAAAATAAGATCGTAACGGGCGCGATAACTATTGTTTATGATCATCATATACGAGAGTTGGTCAACAAGGTTCTGGATATACAGCATGATTATCACGACTGCATTCTCTCCACACAGCACATTCATCTTGATCACCACAATTGCTTTGAAATTATTGTGACCAGCGGCAAAGCGACAGAAATAGAGAAGCTATTTATGAAATTAAAATCGGTCAAAAGCGTAAAGCATGCCGGTTTCCTGATTGCTACAAAAGGAAAGGATTTAGCCTGATCAGTATTGGCGGCCGGCTCGTCCATAACCAGAATATCCGATTCAGAGACTTTCATCGTTTCCGGGAGATCAATCCGAATGTCAAGATCCTTATGCCGACGGTTTACAGTCTCAACGTAGAAGCAATGGGAATCATGGATAGCGGTTGCAACGTCTTCATCCAAAAGCCCTTTCGCCTGTCCATGGTTATCTCATTATTTATTGATACCGGAGAGAATTACCTCAAATAATATGTTACCAAAGGAGTAGATAAAAAAACCGTTAAATCATTAATTGATATTATGGAATAAATATCTAAAACAATGATTTAGAAAATCCCTATATTTATGTATCTGATATTCTATCGAATTAATTATTATAAATATTTCACACCCTATCTTTTAAGTGAGTATAGGATTGTTGTGGAAATACATTCTTATATGCCGGGCGAATGATTCTGCCTGAATCAAATGTTAGCTCCTCTAAGCGGTGCGAGCACCATCCGGCAATGCGCGACATGGCGAAAAGCGGAGTATATAATGGTTCCTTTATTCCAATACAGTTGTATACGAAGCCTGAATAAAAATCGATATTTGCACAAACGCGTTTTGCAACTTTATCGCCTTTGAAATCGTAGAATATTTGAGGAGCAAGTTTTTCAATCATTTCATAAAGTTCAAACTCTTCCAATCGTCCTTTCTCTTTTGCCAATTCGCGAGCTTGCTTTTTTAACAATATTGTTCGTGGGTCGGAAATAGTATAAACAGCATGACCAATACCATAGATTTTGCCTGAACCATCATTGGCTTTTTTGTTCAATATTTTTATTAAGTAGTTGGTAACTTCTTTTTTGTTGTCCCAATGTTTTACGTTTTCCTTAATGTTATCCATCATGCAAAGTACTTCATGATTAGCACCGCCGTGCAGGGGTCCTTTTAACGATGAAATTGCGGAGGCAACAGCAGAATAAGTATCCGTGCCTGTTGAGCTGGTTACGCGAATAGTAAATGTTGAGTTGTTTCCACCTCCGTGATCGGCATGTAGTATTAATGCAAGATCGAGAATATCAGCTTCAAGTTGCGTGTATTTACCCGCTCCTTTCATCATCAATAAAAAGTTTTCAGCCGTGCTTAAAGACGGATTTGGATGACGTATGGACAATGTTTTGCGCTGATAGAAATGGCGCATTGAATGATATGAATAAGCAATAACGGTTGGAAATTTGGCAATAAGGTTGAGTGACTGGCTTACGAGATTTTCCGGTGAATTGTCTTCGGAATTTTTATCTAAGTTGTACAAGCCTAGGACAGTACGTGCCAGCATATTCATTACATTCTGTCCCTTGTTTGAAAGAATCATGCTATTGGTAAAATCATCGGGTAATTCTCGTAATGTACCAATATATTTCATAAATTCAGATAGTTCCTGAGTGTTTGGAAGTTTGCCTGAGAGCAAGAGATATACTACTTCATCAAATCCATGATATTTCTGGTCTATTGCACCTTTTACAAGTGATTCCACATCAATGCCGCGGTAAATAAGTTTACCATCGATGGGATAAACGGCATCGCCTTCTTTTTTATAACCAACAACATCACCAACGTTAGTGAGCCCTACGAGAACGCCTGAATGGTCGGCATTACGAAGCCCTCGCTTTACGCTGTATTTATCAAATAATTCTGGCTCTATCTTTGATGCCTTTACTACTGCATCAGCTAGATGTTTCACGATTGATGGTACGAGAGGTTTATTCATTAATTATTTATACCTTTAATTGCCGTAATATAAATATGTGGCTAAACTTATAATTATTTATCTAAATCTACACATGCCTTATATATATTTTCAACCAATTCAGAAAGTTTAAATACTGGCACAGCCGAAAAAGCCAAGCGAATAACATTGCCGAGCACAATAACACCAGTACTATAATTTTCGAGCAGGTGCTTGCGGATTTCCTCAGCCACTAAACCTTTCTTCAGTTCAATACACATAAAATAACCGGAATTAAAAGGAAGCGGAGTAAAGTAATCTGCATATTTAGATTTTGTTATTTCGTTACGAAGAATCAGATAACGATTTTTAAGGATTGCAAATTTCTTCTTTTTTGATCCTTCATATGTTGGTGCTGAATATACTTTTTGTAATAGCGATTGTGATAATTGACTAATATTTGAAATATTTCCACGCACCGCACCGGCTGTTTTGTTTTCTAGAGCTTCATAAAGTTCGGCATTACCACCTTTGATAGCATACGTAATAAAACCAACACGAAAACCCCATACATAATCTTCTTTTGTTGGTGCATCAAGTTTTACTGCCAATACATTTTCCGAAAGATTTGCCAATTCAACAAAAATAGATTCTGTGTATACGTTTTCTTCATAAACAAGGCCAAAATATGCATCATCTATTAATACAACAACTTTCTTACCCTTGTCTGCTATCTTCTTGATTTCGGCCACAATAGCTTTTATTTCAGTAGTTAATGGTGTATACCCAGCTGGATTATTAGGAAAGTTAAGCAGGGTAATTATTTTTTCACCTTTGACCTCATTTAGCTTTTTAGAGAAATCAACTATATTGAAAACTCCGTTTGCAAAAAGCTCGAAAGTTGAAACTTTAGCTCCGTAACTGTTTTCAAAAATCAGATTGTAATTTTCCCAGTAGTGGTTCGAAAGCAAAATTGTATCGCCTTCATTCGCAAACATATAACCTGCCATGCTTATGCCGTGTGTTAATCCATTGGTAGCGATGGGGTTACTTATTACAATATCTTTTAGCGATGGATTTTTGCTATATATTGATTGTTTCCAAAGTGTGCGAAATTCAGGCTTACCAAAACTAGGCGCATAAGGAAAAATATTGGATGATGGCATATTAACCAAAGTATCAAACTCAGGAAGGTGCATTGATGTGCCATCGTCTTCAACAGCCTCACCGATTGTAGCATTTATATCTTTTCCTTTTGCCTGTGCCGATTGAGATAAAATTCCAAGTTTTGGAAAGAAAATATTTTTACCTCGCTCCGAGAGCATTTGCAGCACATTTGAATTTAACTTTTTGATTGAGTTATTAAGTATTAAAGCTTGATTGTCCATGCTCGAAATATCCTCCCTGACAAAATATATTGCTTGTTCAATTTTCGTCTCTATACGGTTTTCTGATTTGTATGTCAATAATGAAAATAGGACAAAATTGGTTAATTGGCTTCGGAAAGTGAAAAATATCTATATTAGATTGTGATTAAACGCAAAGTTTGGAGGAAACGCAAAAGAGAAAATATTCACCCTCTCATTGCTGGCCATACTGATATAAGTGTGCAGAGTTTTACTTTCACATCGCTAATCTTTTCAATGGCGGATTCGGCTATCTTAATTTCTGAAAGGGGAGTCACTGGGGGAATTTATTTATTCTTCGGGAAAATCTTTCATATATAGAGGTGCCTGTGTGGTGAGCCATGATAATTCCTTTTGGTTAATGATATTTAGTTTGCCGGTAACCAGCGCTGTAATTTATGAATCTGCCAATAGTCCGAAAATCTATTTCCAGTTTATTTATAATATCCTGCGCTGAGCCGACGTCCTTTCTTCCCGGATAAATATCATAACGGTTTTTGTAAATCTCTGGTGTAAAGTCCGGCATGACAACATTGGCACCAGCCTGCAGTGCCAGGAGCCGTCCTTGCGGATGTAATGTTGCCAAAGCGGTTGTCGCGGGGATATTAGTATTGCGGGTGATCAGGCGGGCGGCAGCAATGACTCGCAGTGTAATATCCATGTCATCATTATCTATTCCGGCAAGAGGTGTGTCGGGATGTGCTATAAATGGACCAATACCCAGCATGTCGGCATTAAGATATTTCATGACCAGCAGATCATCCGCTAAAGATTCCAAGGTCTGTCCTGGTACTCCCACCATATTTCCCGTGCCAGTTTCAAAACCAAGTTCCTTGAGCCAGCGCAGGCATTGCAGTCGGTCTTCCCACTTACAGCCTGGGCGCATGTATTGGTAAATATTCTTATCAGCTGTTTCATGTTTAAGCAGATAGCGATCGGCCCCCGCTTGCTGAAATGATTTGTAATCGGTTAAAGAACGCTCACCGATGGATAATGTAATAATCAAATTTGTTTCTTTGCGGATGCGTTCGATCAAGTGGCAGATAACATCTGCCGTGTAATAAGAATCTTCGCCGGATTGCAGAACTACAGTTGGGATGCTTGATTTTTTGATTTCTTCTGTAATAGCGAGAATTTCATCTTCCGTCATCCGATAGCGGCTGATTCGAGAGTTGCCTTTGCGCAAACCACAATAAAGGCAGTTGCGCTGGCAGTGGTTGGAAAATTCGATAATGCCGCGAAGAAAAATCTCATCACCTACTTGATCTTTTCTGACATTGTCGGCTGCGACAAAAAGTTCAGGAGAGTATTTGCCGGGAAGGTACAGCAGTTGAATAATTTCTTGGCGGTTTAAATCCTTGCCCTCTTTAGCTTTGGCGATCAAGCTTTCTGCAGCTTTAGATATAGACATCTCTTTTCCCATCTTCAATCTTCTGGAGTTTATTCATGATTGATTTCTTCATTTTAGGTTTGAATTTATTTTCTAGCATTCGTGTGATTAGCATATTGCCGGCTTTGCGGGTGGCGGCACTTCCATAATCCTGGAGATATTCCTTGAAACTAAATAAAGCATTGGACTGGCAGAATTTTTGAATCAAACCGGGCTTGGCCAGATCCATAAAGTCTTTCCCGGTGCGCCCCAGACGATAACAGGCTGTGCAGAAGCTGGGTATGTGCCCTTTTTCAGTGATATCTAAAATAACTTCATCAAGTGTCCGGGTATCACCAAGATTAAACTGCGCGGCGCGGAAGGCGTCGCTGGAATCTTCCTGATAACCGCCGGGATTAGTGCGTGATCCTGCGCTGATTTGTGAAACACCAAGCGCAAAAACTTCAGCACGCATGGCGGCTGTTTCTCTGGTGGTGAGAATCATGCCCGTGTAGGGAACGGCCATACGGATAATGGCGACAAGCTTCTTGAAGTCGTGATCGCTCACCGGATGCGGCGGTTTGATCGCTGCCGGCGCGTTAAATGCCGGTTCCAGCCTGGGTATGGAGATAGTATGAGGCCCAACGCCGCAGTCTTTCTCCAGTTGCAGGGCATGAAGCAGAAGACCTAATACTTCAAATTTGTAATCATAAAGACCGAAGAGTGCGCCCATTCCCACATCATCAATGCCGCCTTCCTGAGCGCGGTGCATAGCTGTAAGGCGGTAGCTATAATCTTTTTTGGGGCCGGATGGGTGCATCTTTTTATATGTTTCGTGATGATACGTTTCCTGAAACAGAAGATAAGTGCCGATTCCGGTTTTTTTCAGACGCTTGAAATCATCGATCTCAAGGGGGGCAAGCTCGACATTAATACGTCGGATCTCTCCGCCGTGTTCAGTTTTTACGGAGTAGGCGGTTTCAATCGCTTCCATAAAATAATCAAGGCTGGAGCGAGTAGGGTGTTCGCCGCAAAGCATGAGCAAGCGCTTATGGCCTTCGCGTTCCAGAACCTTCACTTCTTTGTTAATTTGATCCATCGTCAGGGCAACACGGTTAAGATCTTTATTGTCGCTGCGGAAGCCGCAATACAAACAATTGTTTGCGCAGAGATTGGCAACATACAGAGGAGCAAATAAAACAAGACGGTTGCCGTAAATAGCTTCTTTGATCTCGTGCGCCGCTTGCCAGATCTGGGCGATCAGTTCATCATCTTCTGTCTGAAGTAGCACGGCAACTTCTTCAGGTGTAAGTCCTTTGAGGATTTTGGCCTTGGCAATAATTTCCAAGACTTGTTCTTTCGAAGGATTCCGGGCTTTATCAAGTATATTTTCAATTATTACATCATCAATAAAATCTTTAATCATTAATTTCCCCTTTTTTCTTGTCTTTTATTTCTTTTTCGAAGGCATACAGAGCGGCAGGGAATGGTGCGAGGCTTCGCTTGATCACGCCTTGTAAGAAAGAAATTGCCACTCCATAGTTGGTTATGGCAACGCCTGCTTCTTGCGCTTTGCGCAAGCGGTTAAGCATTTCCCGGCGATTCATCATACAGGCGCCGCAGTGTAAAATCAGCTTATATTTTTTTAAATCATCAGGATAATCACGCCCAGCAGATGTATCTATCTGCAAATCGCCCCCCACGTATTGTCGCAACCAGCGGGGGATTTTTACACGGCCAATATCGTCTTCCAGTGCGTGATGGGAACAGGCTTCCGCGATCAGTATCCGGTCACCTTGCTGCAGGTGATCAATAGCAGCGGCTCCCCGCGCCATGACGGTCAGGTCGGATTTTTGCCGCGCAAAAAGAATAGAAAAGGTGGTGACCTGAATATCTTTCGGAACATCGGCCGTGACTTTGAGGATGGCCTGAGAATCGGTAACGACAATGGCGGGCGGATTTTTAAGGTTGGCGAGTGCTGCGGCAAGCTCTCTTTCCTTGACGACGATAGTCATGGCATCGCAATCGAGGGCGTCACGGATTGTCTGTACCTGCGGCAATATCAATCGACCTTTCGGCGCTTCCAAATCAATGGGCACTACTAAAACAGCAAGACCACCTGGCAAGAGCAAATCACCGATTAGCGATGGAGTTTCAATAAAATCCGCAGGGGCAACTTCCAGCAATTGCTGTTTCAAAGACTCGAGATAATTATGACGTTGCGATTGATCGCTGCACGAAACAGTAAGAGTTCGTTCTGATTTTGATTGCAGAAATTTCAGATGATCTGGTGATGGTTCGCGTAAATCAATTTTGTTGATAACAATCAATAATGGTATTGTGCGATTTTGCGATTCGGTTAGAACTGCTTCTTCGAAATCCGTCCAAATATCTGCCTCAGTGAGCAAAATGATTACATCAGCGCGGTCAAATACTTTAGCCGTTTTATTTAATCGGGCAACGGATAATTCAGATATATCATCAAGACCGGCCGTATCGAGAAACAGCACAGGCCCTAGTGGCAGTAACTCCATTGCTTTTTCCACAATGTCAGTTGTAGTTCCGGCGACGGGCGATGTGATGGCAATATCCTGCCCGAGCATTAAATTCAGCAAGCTGGATTTGCCGACATTAGTTCGCCCCAGAAGTGCGATGTGCAGCCGATTTCCTTTAGGAGTATTATCCATTATCTTTGATCACTATAGCCGAGAGCTGTTAATTGATAAGGTGATAAAAATTTATCGATCATCTCTTTGCCCAGTTTTCCTTCCAGAAACCGCCGCATATTTTTTTCGCTGCCGACAGAAAATTCTGTGATAAACTTTGTAGCTTTTTCGTAGCCGATTATTGGCAGCAAAGCTGTGATGATCAT
This sequence comes from Syntrophaceae bacterium, assembly GCA_025355345.1. GTDB lineage: Bacteria > Desulfobacterota > Syntrophia > Syntrophales > Smithellaceae > FEN-1160. The sequence goes on along the minus strand of JANXZU010000138.1, from coordinate 9,163 downwards.
GGGACTGGCATTGAAATATTCTTCACATTTTTCTTTGTTGGCCACAATGCCACGCACATGCTCTATGAGCATTCCACTCACGTTGATAAGCAGATCCAGCGATTCAAGTAGAGCATGGGCAAGCAGAGGCAGAAATTCATTGATTTGCAGAGTGCCTCTGGAGGCAGTATCGGTAATTATGGCATCGTTGGCAATAACCTTAATGCCGGTCTGGATGGCCGCTTCAACCAAAACCGGGTTGACTTTGCCGGGCATGATGGAAGAGCCAGCCTGCAATTGTGGCAAACGGATTTCACCCAAAAGATTCATTAAACGCAGATCGTTCGATATTTTGATCAGATTGACAGCGTGGGCTTTGAGTATTCCTGATACTTCAACAAAAGAATCGGCATTGGTTGTTTCTCCCAAGACGTTTTCGCCACGAGAGAGCCCCAAGCCAGTAACCTCTCTTAATTTATTTATGACCAGAAAGATATAATCGCGTGGTGCTGCAAGTCCTGTACCCACAGCTGTTCCGCCCAGGTTCACAACGCGCAAACGTTCTTCACATTTGAAGGTTCGCCAACGGTCTCTGGCAAAAGCTTCGGCAAAAGCAGAAAATTCCGCGCCGAGAGTGATCGGAACAGCTTCCTGCAATTCTGTTCTTCCCAGTTTAACAATTGCGGCAAACTCTTTTTCTTTTTCCTGAAAAGCGCCCTGGAGGCCTGCTATAGCTTTGGATAAATCACGGAGGAGATAAATTGCGGCAACTTTAAGAGCAGAGGGATAAACGTCATTAGTGGATTGATGCAGATTAACATCTTCCAGCGGATGAATGACACTGTAATCACCTTTCTTGCCGATTAACAGCTCAATGGCACGATTAGCAATGACTTCATTGATATTCATGTTTGTTGATGTTCCTGCGCCACCCTGCAAGGCATCAATGGGAAATTGATTTGAGAGGTTGCCTGCGACTATTTCATCGCAGGCTGTGATGATGACTTTTCCCTTCTCCGAGGTGAGATGGCCGGTTTCCAAATTAGCGAGGCAGCACGCTTTCTTGGTCAAAGCCAGACTTCTGATCAGACCGGCATTTACTTTTATGCCACTAATGCGGAAATTATTAATGGCTCTCTGGGTGTGGATTCCCCAATAAGAATTTGTTGGTACTTCTAGTGATCCCAGAAAGTCGTATTCGATTCTTTTTTCATTCATAAATAACCAGTGCTTTTGGTTGGAAATCACAAAGAGGTTTGCCCCGCATGGAACAAACCTCTTTGCATGTCATTTGAACTTAGCTTAACGGTTTAGCCATCATTTCGATGAGGTAATTCGGTGCCTCTCTTTACATATTTGGTGTGCAGAAGTTTATGCGACTTGTGCCCCAAAGGCTCCTTAAGGAATTTGTCGTATAGCTTTTTAACCGATTCATTTTCATGAGATTGACGTTTCTTCTGTACATTTCCGTCATCTCTATAAAGCGCCGCTGAACGCAAAACTCTAATTTCGTTGTTGGTAGGGATAGGTTCTCCACCGCCGGATATACAACCGCCTGGGCAACACATAATTTCAATGAAGGCGTAATCGGCTTTTCCCTCACGGATTTTATCCATGATTTTACGGGCGTTGCCCAAACCATGTGCTACAGCTATTTTGACATCACCCAAGGCTCCCACTTTAACAGTTGCCTCTTTGACGCCTTCAAGACCACGCACAGGCGTAACATCAAGGCTGGGTAGGTCTTTTCCGGTCACCACCGCATAGACAGTGCGCAGGGCGGCTTCCATAACGCCTCCGGTTGCTCCAAAAATTGTTCCGGCACCGGTGTATTCGCCCATCGGAGCATCGTAATCTTCATCCGGCAGATTGACAAAGTCAACTCCGCCTTCTTTAATCATGCGTCCCAGTTCTCTAGTGGTGAGAACATAATCAACATCACGGAAACCGCTACTGTTCATTTCCGGCCGCTGGGCTTCGAATTTTTTAGCAGTGCATGGCATAATTGATACGGAGACAATGTCTTTAGGATCAATTCCTGATAGTTCCGCGTAATACGTTTTGGCTAAAGCACCGAACATCTGCTGCGGGGATTTACAGGTGGAAAGATGATCGAGAAGATCAGGATAAAAATGCTCACAGAATTTTATCCAGCCCGGGCTGCACGAAGTGATCATCGGTAGTGTACCGCCTTCTTTGACACGTTTGAGCAATTCATTGCCTTCTTCAATAATAGTAAGATCGGCAGTAAAATTGGTGTCAAATACTTTATCAAAGCCCAGTCTGCGCAGAGCAGTAATCATTTTGCCGGTTACAAGACTTCCCGGAGGCATGCCGAATTCTTCACCAAGTGCCGCTCGAATTGCCGGTGCTTCCTGTACGATGACGTGCTTTGTCGGATCGTTCAGTGCTTTCCAGACTAAATCCACATCATCTTTTTCATAAAGAGCACCGACAGGACAAACAAGTATACACTGGCCGCAGGTAATACAATTAGATTCAATTAATGGAAGGTCAAAGGCCGGAACAACTTTAACTTTGCTGCCGCGATGTGCCGGAGTCAAAACGCTTACTGTTTGGATCTGTTCACAAACACTTACGCAGCGGTGACATTCAATACATTTACGGCTGTCCCGAACAATAGATGGGCTGGAGTTGTCGATAAGTTCATTCCTGGAAAATTGTGTGTAATCAAAGCGAACTTCTTTGAGACCGACAAACTCAGCTACTTTCTGCAATTCGCAACTGCCGTTCCTTACGCAATAGTTGCACTCCTGCGGATGATTGGCCAGCAGAAGCTCCACAACCATCTTTCTGGCCTGACGGACTTTTTCCGTGTTGGTATGCACAATCATGCCTTCATTAACCGGGAAAACACAGGCGGCGATCAAGCCGCGCTGACCTTCTACTTCGGTCATGCAAACCCGGCAAGCACCAGGCGTGTGATTAATTTCTGTCCAGGCGCAAAGAGTGGGGATTTTGATTCCAACGCCACGGGCAGCCTCCAGAATGGTGGCGCCTATCGGCGCCTCTACTTGACGATTATCAATAGTCAATTTAACTGTTGACATAATTCATTCCTCCTTATGGTTCTGTGATAATGTTTTAAACGGCCGCATCACATCGCAGGCAGCGGCATGCTTCTTTAATAGCATCTTCGCGGTTAAAGCCCAACTCTACTTCCGCAAAACTCAATTTGCGGGTATCGTGGTTCATTTCCGGCATATGCATTTGAGGAGCTTCGATACTCTCTTCGTCGATGATTAAAGGCACATTAATTATTTCCTTAGCCGGTTTTTCGTAAGCCGGTTCACCATTGGCCACGCGGATGGCTGCATCGATATCATCGGCAGCCTGATGTCCGTCGCCGATTGCCGCAATAACTGTATCGGGACCGGTTACCGCATCGCCACCCGCAAAATACTTGGGGTTAGCTGTGCGCGATTTGTAACCTTTGCCGACATTGTAACAATCCCACTTATTTACCTCCACGCCGGTTTTCTTATCGACAAAACTCATATCCGGTACCTGGCCTATCGCCGCAATAATGGCATCAACCTTTAGTGTGAATTCAGAATCGGCAACCGCGACAGGCTTCTTACGCCCGCTATTGTCAAAGTCACCAAGTGTCATTCTCTGGCAGGAAATCGAACTGACTTTGCCATTTTTACCTTCAATCTTCAGAGGAGCTATTAGGTATTCGATTTTGATTCCTTCTTCTTCTGCGGCCTTAATTTCCTCTTCGGCTGCCGGCATATCCGCTCTTAAACGGCGGTAGAGAATGGTGACATCTGATCCGACACGAAGAGCAACGCGTGCGGCATCAATTGCGGAGTTACCGCCGCCGATGACGGCTACTTTTTTACCCAGAGTTTTTTCGCCTTTCAGCCATTTATCTTCATTGGCATTAAAATCACGCAGAAATTCAACACCGCCGAAAACATTGCCTAACTCTTCACCGGTAACTCCCATTTTCTGGCTCTTATGCGCACCGGTGGCCAGATATATAAAGTCAAAATCTTTTTCCAACTTGGCAAACGTAATATCCTTGCCGATGCGAGTGTTCAGCCGAAGTTCTACGCCTAGCTTGCGAATGTCATCAATTTCATGATCGAGAATATTACGTGGCAGACGGTAAGAGGGGATACCCCAATAAAGCATTCCGCCGGCTTTGGGTAATTCTTCAAAAACAGTTACTTTATAACCGCGAAGAGCAAGGTCGCGTGCAGCCGTTAAACCGGCAGGGCCTCCACCGACAACGGCTATCTTTTCTTTACGGGTTACAGGTACAGCTTCAATTTTTGGACGAGGGGCGTTATCCGTAATAAATCTTTTCAGGAATTTGATGGCGATGGACTCATCCATATTGTCGCGACGGCATTTGCTTTGGCATTTATGATCACAGACTCTGCCGCAAACGGATGGGAAAGGATTTGTCTGCAAAAGAATCTTGTAAGCGTCTTCAAATCTCTCCGCTCTCACTAGAGCAATATAAGAAGGAATATCCATTTCTATCGGGCAGGTATGTTGACAGGGTGATTTAAACATAGCCGAACAAACAGCGGCACGACAACGATGCTCAAGGATATGCTCCTCATACTCTTTACGGAAATAACGAATGGTGCTCAAAACCGGATTCGGAGCGGTTTGTCCCAGACCGCACAGAGCGGCGTTTTTAATTACTCCGGCCATTTCTTCAAGAAGTTCAATGTCTCCTTCTTTACCTTTTCCCTGGGTGATTTTGGTTAAAAGATCCAGCATGCGTTTTGTGCCTTCACGGCAAGGTGTACATTTGCCGCAGGATTCATCCTGGCAGAAATCCATGAAGAATCTGGCCATATCGACTGCGCACTTGTCTTCGTTCATGACGATCAATCCGCCGGAACCCATGATGGCGCCGAGTTCGGCAACTTTCTCGTAGTCAACAGAAGCGTTTAAATGCTGAACAGGGATACAACCGCCGGAGGGCCCGCCTAATTGAGCGGCTTTAAACTTCTTGCCTTTCGGAATTCCTCCACCGATATCATAAACGATGGTGCCGAGTTTGGTTCCCATGGGAACTTCAACCAGTCCCACGTTGGCAACATCTCCGGTTAAAGCAAAAACCTTTGTGCCTTTGCTTTTTTCTGTACCGATCGAAGCATACCAGGCAGATCCTCGCAACATGATCTGTCCGACGTTGGCCAGAGTTTCCACATTATTCAGAATGCTGGGCTTTTGCCACAGACCGGCAACGGCAGGGAAGGGCGGTCTTGGACGAGGCATACCTCTTTTTCCTTCAATAGAGGTCATCAGTGCTGTTTCTTCACCGCAGACGAAGGCGCCTGCGCCTTGATAAACTTCCAGATCAAAATTAAAACCTGTGCCTAAGATATCTTTTCCCAGCAAGCCTGCTTCTTTGGCTTGGGCAATCGCGATATTTAAACGATGAATCGCAAGCGGATACTCGGCGCGGCAGTAAACGTAGCCTTGAGTTGAGCCAATGGCTTTAGCCGCGATGACCATTCCTTCCAGAACTGCGTGTGGGTCAGCTTCCAGAACACTTCGATCCATAAAGGCACCGGGATCGCCTTCATCGGCATTACATAAAACATATTTAATGTCGCTTTTGGACCCAGCGGCAAACTTCCATTTCAATCCGGTGGGGAAACCGGCGCCACCACGGCCACGCAAGCCGGAATCAAGCATCTCTTTAACAATCTGATCAGGCGTCATTTCCGTAAGTGCTTTAGCCATGCCGGCATAACCGTCACGGGCGATATATTCATCAATTTTTTCGGGGTCAATAAGTCCGCGGTTTTTTAATACTCTCAATTCCTGAAGAGCAAAAAAGGGAATTTCCTGCATGGTAGGAATTATTTTATCAGTACCGGGTTCCCGATATAAAAGCCGCTCAAGAATTCTTCCCTTGATCAGGTGCTCTTCAACCAGTTCGGGAATATCTGCCGGTTTTAGATTAACATAAATTACACCTTCAGGATAAACAACCAGGATCGGTCCTAAGGCGCAAAATCCATTGCATCCTGTTTCGACGACTTTTATTTCTTCAGTCAAATTTCTTTTATCAAGATCTTCTATTAAAGCTTTTTTAACGGCAAGACTGCCGGAAGATTGACAACCAGTGCCTCCGCAAAGTAATAAGTGTGAACGAAAAACCTTCATTTAGCCAATATCCTCCTTAAAAAATGGTCACGCGCTATAATATATAGCACGGAATGTGCGTTATATTTATTTGTTTACTTCAGAGCCTTTCGCCAGAACAAAGGGCGTCTGAATTTCTCCCGCTAAAATATGCTTTTTAAAAATCTGTCTCATTTTATTGGGGTTTATGTATTCATATTTAATCGGTGCTTGATTTAAAACTTCAACGGTGACTAGAGGTTCTCTGCTGCAAAGCCCCATGCAACCGGATGTGGTGACGATAACATCATTTGCGCCTGCGGTTTCAATTTCTTGCAGCAGTGTATCCATTACTTCTTTGGCACCAGAGGCAATACCGCAAGTTCCCATATGAACAGTGACTTTCACACGACGGTCTCCGTCACGCAGTGACATTTCTTTATGTACCTTTTCTTTAATTTTTTTCAAATCAGCAATAGTTAATTTAGCCATCGGTGTTTCCTCCATATTTTGTCATCTAGAAATTTTATTAATTGTATTGACTTAAAACTTCTTTAACTTTGCCGGGCTTAATCCGGCCATGAACATCTTCATCCACCACTATAACAGGGCCCAAGCCACAGGCACCCAGACAACGGACGCTCTCTAGTGTAAACATGCGGTCAGGGGTGGTTTCACCTTGTTTGATGCCGAATTGTTTTTCCAGCGTATCGGTCAGCGCCTTGCCACCACGGACATAGCAGGCAGTGCCCAGACAAACACGAACAGTGTGTTTACCTCGCGGGGTCATTGTGAAAAATGAGTAAAAGGTAACGACGCCATAAACGCGGCTCAGCGGCAGATTTAACCCAGTGGCAATTCTTTTCTGCACGGAAATGGGAATGTATTCCAAAGCAACTTGCGCCTCTTCCAATACCGGAATTAATCCGCCCGGTTTACTCTTAAACTTTTCAATGATGCTGTTTAACTTTGCTACTTGTTCTTTGGTAAATTCTTTCAATAACTCAGTATCTTCCGCTTTCATTCAATTCCTCCTCAATTCTTTGGGGTTAGTTAAGCTTCAGGCTTGATTTCGCTAAAACCTTCTTCTAAAACTCCCCGGATATACTTTAATACTTCAGGATGATTAATAGGTACATCCTCGATTTCTTTGCGTATTTCTCTTGTATCAAGTTCAAACCGCCGAATGTTATGCCTGTATTTGCAATAAAAATCAACATCTAAATTACCGGCAATAAGAATAATTATTGTACCGGTAATATCCCCCATAGGTTGCCTGTCTAAATGATTGAGGCCGAAGGTTGCTTTGATACTGGTTCCTTTGCCTTCCTGAGATTGCAGTTGCAGAGATCCGCCTGATCTTTGGGCGGCATCAGCCAGAAGCGGAATACCCAGACCAACGCGCCTGACAGTTTTTGTTGTATAGAACGGATCTAAAACTTTATTTATCTCTTCTTGTTTCATCCCGTGGCCATCATCGATAATTGCAATGGACAAATAATCGTTTGCCGTATCTTCTTCGATATTTATTTCAATAAGTCTGGCGCCCGCCCGAACTGAGTTTTCAGCAATATCCAGAATGTGCGCGGAAAGTTCAAGCATTTTTTTTCTCCATAATATAACGGCCATTTTGTTTTTTTAAAGCCATCTTTAATTCGGCAAATGTTGGTTCCTGAAGCATTATTCGTGTAAAGGACTGCCCGATATCTTTAATGTAATGAGAGTCAGAGGAAACAATAAATGAGAATTTACTGAGTTCCGAATATTTAATTCTGGCTTGATGAAAACTGGTGCGAGGAGTTATTTCGAGAGCGTCAAAATCATCATTATCACTAATGAATCCGAGCTGACTTAAGACACTGAAGCTTTCCCTATCAATGTGCGCGGCAATAGCCAGGCCGTCATATTGATGAATATGTCTAATCAGGATATCGAGTGATAAGTCAGTCGCGCCAATTAGTAGTTTGTTTTCAATGCCTTCTACCTCGCCAATTTCATTGACGATAGCCTGGACGCCAAAGAGGTTTTCATCATTAAGTCCTGTAAGATGCTGATCAATAATATTTTGCAGTAATATAAGATTTGACAGGGATTCAAATATAGCTAAAAGGTGTACTTCTTCACTAGTTGTGATCTCCATGCCTGGCAGTATCTTTAACTTGCTTGATGCCGCGGCTTTGATCACGTATTGAACATTTTCGGAAGAATTATGATCGCAGATGGCAATCATATCGAGCTTTGCTTCCAGGGCTCTTTGCACTAAAGCCATCGGGTGCATATCAAGTTCTGCACAGGGTGAGAGGCAAGTGTGGACATGCAGATCGCAGTTGAAAACATTCAGCATTGTTTTTTCCGGAAAGAGGCGATCAGGAATTAATAACAAGTTGCTTTCAAAAAATAAACTATGAATTTTTGAAAGCTTACTTGGTATTATGCCAGGTAAATCAACTCTTTAATGTTTGAAAGCAACTAGGTATAATCTTTTATCCCTAATAGATTATAAATTTTGCCGGTTAACTCAAAGGCGGGCAAGTCTGAAACCATTATTGGTATTTTTTCCTGACTTGCTTTTTCCAAAGTTTCCTTCGTTGGTTCGCAGGAATTAATCAAAATAATGCCGGCGTGGTCTTTCAGGCTTGCTACGGCGACAATATTCTGGTGTACCTGCCTGGTTATCCATATATAACCTTCGCGGGAATTTGCGATAACATCGCTTAAAAGATCTCCCGTATAGCCTCCTGTTACATTGTTTTTAAGATTCTCCGGCGCGCATCTAACTTCTAAATTCAACTCTTTGACTAATGTTTCTAGATTCATTTTAGTATCCGGTATAAATTATTTTTTATCACTATTATTTATATTTATCGTCATTAAAAGATGTGCGCCTTTACCAACTTCTGATGAAATGTCGAATTTGTCGGAATAGCTTTTGATATTATGTAGCCCCATACCTGCGCCAAAGCCCATTTCACGAATTTTTTGATCGGCCGTAGAGTAACCTTGCTGCATAGCCTGATCAATATTGGGAATTCCCGGACCCTCATCAATAACTTCAATCTGAACA
>JANXZU010000122.1 GCA_025355345.1 Syntrophaceae bacterium | reverse complement strand
ACCTGCAGCTGGTAAGTAATTCTGTAATATCCGCAGGAAAAAACATCGGGCATCCATTCTGTATCATGATGGATGCCCGTTTTTTATATCAATCATGGCTTATTGTGAAACTCCAATTCCGCAAGCGCAGTGGAGGGTATAATGCCCCTCAGCGAGCTCGCGGAATATGTTTCCAAAGCTTGCTTTGGGGTTCATACCCGTGATTTAATAACAATGTCTTATGTTTTAACAATGGGTTTTGAGGCATTTTCAGGTGTAAGTAATCCGCAATATAATATGTAATTAATAACGTTAAAAGTTGGTTGACTTATTCTTATATCGTCATTACATTCCAACAAATAGAAGTTTGTTCAAGAAACAGAGTTATATACATTTAAATGTTTTAGGAGGTTTATTATGTCAGACAGAAATGGAGATTTATTAAAGGGTTTGCTCATCGGTGGCTTAATCGGCGTTGTTGCAGGGATTTTATACGCCCCAAAAAGCGGCAAGGAAACAAGAGAAGATATTGCCCGCACAACGGATGAACTTTTATCCAAAGCCAAAGATGAATATGAAAAAGCAATTGAAAAAAGCAAAGCGGCGTATGAAAATGCTGTTAAGCGTCTGAAAGATTTAGAGCTATCAACAAAAGAAAAAGTTCACGAAATAGAAGGAAAAGTAAGCGAATTCGCTCATAACAGCGCCGAAACTATTGCCGACAATAAAAACAGATTGAAAAAAGCAATTGATGCTGGAGTAGATGCTTATCGGGAAGAAAAAACTAAAAAGGCTTAGGTAATGATGCGAAACAATAGTTATTAAGGAGAAGATTCATGTATCTGGAAATAGTATTAATAATACTGGTCGCAGCCTTTCTTCTTTTTGCGGTCTTTTGTATTCCCATTCTTTTGCAAATATGGCGAACTTCCAAACATCTTACTATAACTTTAGAATCTTTGAACAAAAGTTTGCCACTGCTTCTGAAAAATATGGAAGACATTACCACAAACATTAATAACTCTACCTCTGCTGTTAATCGTGAAATACAGGGCTTTTCCAGGATTGCAGATAGGATTCAATTCGTCGTAGGCGACATAGTTGATGATTTACAGCGTATTACACCTTCCGCCATTAAATCACCTTTTTTCGAGAAACTGAAAAATGCGGCTGCTATTGTGAAAGGTTTAAGAGTTTTCGTTGACGCTTTTATGAAAAAATAAGACGTTTGTGTGCAGAGAGAAAACTATGAGCAAAGTAACATTTTCCAACAAATGGGGCAAGGTGCAGGTTCAGAAAGCCGCGGTAATGCCTGCAGTGGCAGCCAATAAATCTGCCGAAGAAGTTGTGCGGGAGATGAAAAAGTCGCAAAAAAATTCGGCAGGTGTTGATTATCGGGAAAAGTCATTGGCGATTCATGGTTTTATTTGTGCCCGTTGCAGTCGGGAGTTTACCGAATCCAAAAGACAAATTTTGACTGTGCATCACAAAGACGGTAACCACCACAATAATCCGGCCGATGGCAGTAATTGGGAAAATCTTTGCGTTTATTGCCATGAAGATGCGCACAGCAGGGGTTTGTTGGCGGAATACCTGGGAAATAATTCCGGACGGGATGTTAGTCTGGTATATGATGATCCTCAAGCAGGTAACGGATCAGGATTGCTGGCCGAAAAGTTAAAAAAGGCACTGCAAAAAAACAAAGTGGAATAAAGCACGTTACCAATTCTAAATAAAAAATAGCAATTTCATTTAGAATTGGTATTAGCGGAAGATCAAGCTTGAGTTCCCCTGTTCTTTAACCAGTTTGTCGCCGACGGAAGTTCCACAATAAACACAACTGTAATCGTATTTTTCTCCTTCCTTCAGAATCAGCAACAATTTCTTTCTTACGGCAACCGCTCTGTTGCATTTTGGGCAAAATAATTCTGTGGCATCAAAGTCTTTATAAGTCTGCTTCGCAGTCAATTATCATTCTCCGGAATTTGTTCCCAGTTTGCAAGCCAGACAGCTGGTTCGCTGTCGCTGGGTGCGCGATAATCACCGCGCGGCGATAGTGATCCGCCGGAACCGACTTTCGGACTGTTGGGAACGCAGGAGCGCTTATACTGAGAAGTTTTAAAAAATCTATACAAATAAATATAAAGCCATTTTTTTATCTCTTTTAAAGTATAAGTATTTCTTTTCTTGAGGGGAACATCCGGCCAGAGCCCCTTAGTTTTGTCACTCCAGGCGCAGTAAGAAAGAAAGGCTACTTTAGATGGTAAATAGCCGAAACGGGTGATGTAGAAGTTGTTGAAATCCTGCAATTCATAGGGGCCGATGACATCCTCAGTTTTTTGTGATGGTTCTTTGCCGGATTTTCCCGGTATAAGCTCGGGTGAAATTTCTGTCTCCAGGACATCAATAAGAGTTTTAGATACATCCCCCGAGAATTGGTTGCTTTGGGATACCCAGCGTATCAAATGCTGAATAAGCGTTTTGGGGACACTGGCATTGACGTTATAATGAGACATGTGATCGCCTATGCCATATGTGCTCCAGCCCAAAGCCAGTTCGCTCAAATCTCCGGTGCCCACGACAAGTGCGTTTTGCATGTTGGCTAAACGGAAAAGATGGGCGGAGCGTTGTCCCGCCTGTACATTTTCAAATGCAATATCGTAAACTTTATTACCGCGGGAGAAGGGGTGATTAATGTCTTTGAGCATTTGCAGGCAGGCTGGTTTGATATCAACCTCATTGGCTTCTACTTCCAGCGCTTTCATCAGCTTTAGTGCATTGTTATATGTTTTTGGCGTGGTTCCAAAAGCGGGCATGGTGTAAGCTTTGACATTAGATCGCGGACGGCCTAAAAGGTCCATTGTTTTAGCCGCGATAATCAGGGCATGTGTAGAATCTAAACCTCCGGAAACACCGATAACTAAATTGGGAATGCCGGAAGATTTCAAGCGTTTCGCTAACCCCTGAACTTGGATATTATAGGCTTCGTAACAACGCAAGTCGCGCTTGGATGGATCGGCGGGAATATACGGGAAGCGCGGATATTCCCGCGTAAGCATCAGACGCCCCGGCCAGACATCAACGGAAAATTCAACGGTGCGGAATGCCGCAACCTTTTCTTTGTGCGTTAAAGCATTCTGGCTGAAGGAATTTAGCCTCATCCTGTCCTGAGCCAGACGATCAAGATCAATATCGCTGTAAATAATTTGCGCCTGCTGCGAAAAGCGGGCTGATTCAGCCAGTAGATTGCCGTTTTCATAAACCATGGCGTGGCCATCCCAGGCCAGATCTGTAGTTGATTCACCGGTACCCGCGGCGGCATAAAGGTAAGCGGCAACCAGCCTGGCTGATTGGTTGGCCGCAAGCTGATGGCGGTATTCGGATTTGCCAATGGTGATATTGGAGGCGGATAGATTGCCTATAACAGTTGCTCCGGCCATGGCGGCAAAGCTCGACGGAGGAACAGGAACCCATAAGTCTTCACAAATTTCGAGGAAGAAATTAAAATTATTAATATTAGCAACTTTAAAAATAATATCGGCGCCGAACGGTATGTCTTTTTGTCCGGCTAATTCTATTTTGGAAGAAAAGGTGGCGGAGGCCGGCGTAAATTGCCGCCCTTCATAAAATTCACGATAGTTGGGCAGATAAGATTTTACGGCGATACCGATTATTTTACCTTTATAAATAACAATGGCACAATTAAAAAGCCGACAATCAACCTGCAGAGGGGCGCCGATTACGATAATTGTATTGATTTTTTCAGAAGCTTTTTTAATGGTGATGATGCAATCCTTAACGCTTTGCAGAAGGGCATCCTGATGGAACAAATCATCATTGGAATAAGCGGATAACCCCAGTTCTGGAAATATTGTGAAGATTGCTTTTGCGGCAGCAGCTTTTTTTGCCAGCTCAATGGTTTTTGAAGTGTTGAAAAAAGTATCGGCAACTTTAAGTTCTGGCACGCAAACAGCAGTACGGATAAAACCCTGATTGTATAAATTGAAAAACTGCATCTTTTTATTAGAAGGCATGCGGTTATCCTTTCTCTACGTAGGCATAGGCGCTGTGGTTATGAATGCTTTCAAAGTTTTCCGCTTCAATGCTGTACCAGATGAAATTATCATCATTGTTCAGCTTTACTGCCACAGAGCGGACAACGTCTTCAACAAATTTAGGATTCTCGTAAGCTTTTTCTGTTACATATTTTTCATCCACGCGCTTTAAAAGAGAGTATACCTCACCACTGGCAGAATCTTCCACTATTTTTATCAAATCTTCAATCCAGAAAAACTTGGTGAAGCGCACTTTAGCCGTTACCAGACTGCGCTGGTTATGCGCGCCAAATTGGCTTATCTCTTTGGAGCAGGGGCAGCACGTCGTGACCGGTACGACAACTCCTACCATAAAGTCTGTTTGATCAGCGTTGTTTTCACCGGCAAAAAGGCAGCGGTATTCCATCAGGCTTTTAGCTTTGGAAACCGGTGCCGTCTTTTCCATAAAATAGGGGAACTCTATCTCCATATGGGCAGAATGGGCGTGCAGCTTCTGCCGCATTTTCTCCAGAACTGTCTGAAATGTTTTAATGTTGATCTGGCCTTTGAAGTCATTGAGCACTTCCACAAAACGACTCATGTGCGTGCCTTTAAAATGATGCGGCAGATTGACATACATGTTGATCGTGGCGTTTACCGGTTGAGTGCCACGGGCGCGATCAAGGACGATAATCGGATACTTGATATTTTTCACACCGACTTTTTTAATATCGATGTTGCGGAAATCTTTTTGGTTTTGAATGTCAATCATAATTTTTTAACTGTTTAGCCAATTAATGCCAGACGAAGTCAATGTCATAATTTGTCATTGCGAACGCACAACAGTGAGTGTTGCAATCTCTATTTAATCCGGGATATAAGCAACTACCGCGTTTTCGGATTCCCATACTTTTACCCGCGCAATCCGGACGTGCGCCTCTTTTGCCTGCGGTGCCATCTGCTCGCAGATATATTTAGCTATATTTTCCGCCGATGGATTGATATCTGCAAAATTTGGCAGTTCGTTTAAGTGCTTATGATCCATTTGGTCCAGGATTTTATTTAACCATTTTTTTACTACACGAAAATCAATCAATAATCCTGATTTATTCAAATCGGGAGCAGCCACAGTCACTTCCACTTTAAAATTATGGCCGTGCAGTTCTTCACATTTCCCACCGATTTGCTTAAGTAAGTGCGCAGCAGAAAATGATTTTATGATAGTAACTTCGTACATTTACAAATTCCTCAATTATTAATAGATGTTCACTATCACATTTTACGGTGATGGGAAATAATTAAATCTCTTAAGTCACCAAAGATGCGGCGATTCAAAGCTGTCGCGAAAGTCACGCGGCCTAAAGTAGCCCTTTTGTTTTGTTGCAGACCGGGGCTATCCTGAATGATACGAGACACTACCGGGTAGTTCATTTTGGTAGGAGTAAAATGACCCTTTGTTGGTGAAAATCACCATTATGTTTTTCTGCAAGAGATCATTTTCTATGTTTTAAAAAACAATAAGAAATAATTACTGTTGAATTTACGCATGAATTTAATGTTAAGTGGATTATAGCAATCCATTTATTTCATTTGGCATACCGGTTGCAACTACAGAAAACGAAACAATGAAGTAATTAAGTTATAAAAGCAAATACAGGAGGTGATAGAGATTTATTTGTAATAAAATAATGGACAAGTTAATCGTAAATAGTCTAACGTATAAAATAACAGCATAGCAATTTAACTATAAAAAGGAGGAGCATCATGTTGAAAATTTTCAGTAAAGAAGGACAAAAAGGTTTTACGTTGATTGAATTGATGATCGTTATCGCGATTATCGGTATATTGGCAGCAATCGCTGTGCCTCAGTTTATCGCTTTCAGATCCAGAGGTTACAGAGCGGCGACAGTATCTGATGCAAAAACTGCTGCTACGGCGATAGTTTTATGGCAGGGCGATAATCCTGGTACTACACCCCCAGCTGAAACTATAACCGGCGGTACGACCGGAGCTCCAGGAGTTGCTTACGCAGCCCTGAGGGTAAGTCCTAATGTCACAGTAACTATTGCTGCAGGAGGCGGGATCACCGCAACTCATACACAGCTTACAGGTGCAAATTCCGGTGTGTACTCAATAGGCACAGATGGTGCAGTGACGGGAACGGGAGTATTCAACTAGCAATAAATTTCACTTCGGTACAAGGTTAACAATTGGAATTTAACAATAAAGAGACCGGGACAAAATCCCGGTCTTTTTTATTGTTAAATCGTTTTAAGCATAAGAGAGGAATATTTTAGATATACACTTGCGCAACGCTCTCATTTGTCTGATCATTGCTCAATAATTTATTTTCTATTAAAATAATAAAAAAAATATTATATTAAATTAATTAAAAAGGTTGGAGGTGCTGCGATTGAAAACTTCCTTTACCGGTATTTTGGGGGGATTTATTAGTGTGGGCTTAGGCTGTTTATTGCTGTTGGGAACATGGGGAATATATTTAGACTATAACCGGGTACAGGATTATAGTGGGCAAGCTACTGGCCAGATAACAAAAAAGCATTTTAAGACAGCAACCGACGGCAGTGGGAATTACTTTCTGGACTATTCATTTGTACCTTCCGCAGGCAGTAAAATTAGTTCCACCGGCGATATATCCAAACAGCAGTGGGATACATTGCAAATTGATGATCATTTGGAAATAAGATACGACCTATCAAATCCTAAACGCAATATTCCCATGTATGGTGGCAGTCCATCACTTGTTTTGGCTTTTTTTATGCTGGTTCTGGGGGCCGTGTTTATGGCTTTTGGATGTTCTCGTTTTCTAACGAGTTTTAGGAAAAAATAATCTTCCGTACAACAATCAAAAAAATATCTTATTGGTCTTGACTTTAGAAAATAATTGGTTTAGGGATGACTTGACCTTTGGTCAATGATTGACCATAATTCAAGGTGTGACTAAAGGTCAAACAGCGAGGTCGGGCATGGGCATTGAAGAGAGGCGAGAACGGGAAAGGTCAGCAAGAAAGCTCAACATTGTCAGAGCCGCCAGGAAGCTGTTTTATGAAAAAGAATTTAAAGATGTCACGGTGGCGCACATAGCCAAAAAAGCAGAGCTCAGCAAAGGGGCAGTTTACCTGTATTTTAAAAGCAAAGAAGAAATATATGGTCAAATACTTTTGTCGGAGTTGGATAAAACATATAATGTGGCTTTGAGTTCTCTTCGTAATGAACAAAGCGCCCAAAAAATGCTTATAGCTTTTGCCGAAATATACATTGATACATTTCTCAAGGATAGGGAGTCATTTCGCAAAATTATGACTTTTATGCTGCAAACAGACCATCTAAATCTATCCGAAAATTTAAACCAGTCTTTAATCAAATCAGCAAATAAAACAATGGATATTGTGGGAACTATTCTGCAGCGGGGCGTAGAAGAAAGAGAGTTTCCGCCAAATCTTGATATCTGGCAGAGCAGAAATATCATTTGGGGAATGCTCAACGGCATTATTTCCCTGTACTTATTTTCAGGGAAGGAAGTCTCGCGTGAAAAGGTGATAAAGTCCATGATAAGGGCGGGGTTGAATCACCTTGTTGAAGGTACAAAAACTTCTACAAAACAAAAGAAGGCAATATGCGCGTAAGGTGCAGGTGCGGATTGTATCAGACAAACTGCTAGAAATATGGAGGAAAATATATTAAGAGATTTGCCACTTAACCGGAGTAATCAAAATGATATTCTTTAGGGCAGCAAGGCAGGAAAAAATAATGCGGAAAAAAAATCCCTGTTATGCTAAAGAACCTCCGGTTATGTAATATGTAATAAGGCGGTCTTTTTAAATATAGGAAGAAGCGGAGATTGTTTATTTTAATTGTGGCTATGGTATTGTATCGTAGCCCAAAAAACTTTATGAATCATCAAACCCAATTATGATTCATAGGAAAGGCGAAGGAGGAGAATAATGTCATTAAAGATCAAAAAAGCAGCTGTATTAGGAGCAGGAGTTATGGGTGCAACGATAGCGGCCCATCTAACCAATGCCGGTATTGAGTGTTATCTGCTCGATATCATTCCATTCGAACTGACGGAGGACGACAAGAAAAAAGGCCTCACAGAAAAGAGTCCGGCATGGAGGAACCGCTTTGCGGCAAATGGGTTGGCTGGAATTAAGAAATCAAAGCCGGCCAGCTTCTTCACAAAGAAGAACGCATCCATGATTACAATCGGTAATTTTGAAGACAATTTAGGCTTGCTTGCCGATGTCGACTGGATTTGTGAGGTTGTTATCGAAAATCTCAAGATCAAGCAGGAACTTTTTGCTAAACTGGAAAAGATTATCAAGCCGACCTGTATCGTTACAACGAATACCTCCGGTATCCCCATCAAGGACATCAGTGCAAAATTCAGCGCTAACCTGAAGAAACATTTTCTGGGAACACATTTCTTCAATCCGCCGCGTTATATGAAACTGATGGAAATTATTCCCGGCACTGATACTGATAAAGAGATCGTTGATTTCATGGTGAAATTCAGTGAACAGACCTTGGGTAAGGGTGTTGTTATTTGTAAAGACCGGCCCAATTTTGTCGGCAACCGCATTGGCGTGTTTGATCTGTGCGATGTCATCAAACTGATGGTCGAAAAGAAGTTAAAAATTGATGAAGTTGACGCTATTGTCGGTAAAGCTCTTGGACATCCCGGCACAGCCGTTTTTGGCACGATGGATCTCGTTGGTCTTGATACCGGATACCATGTAGCGAAAAACCTCTATGACGCCGTTCCGGATGATGAAGGAAGAGAAACCTTCACCTCCGAACCCTTCCTTGATAAAATGATCGCCAACAAATGGCTGGGCAATAAAACCAAGCAGGGATATTACAAGAAAACAAAAGATGCCAACGGCAAAAAAGTTAAGTTGATGCTGGATATCGATACGATGGAATACGTACCGGCCGGCAAACCGAAGTTTGACTCTATTACCGCTGCTAAAAAGCTGGAAAACGTTGCCGATTCCATGAAGCACGTATTCAATGCAGATGATAAAGCCGGTGATTTCGCGCGTGCATATTTATGCAAAACTTTCATCTATTCAGCCAACCGGATTGGTGAAATCTGCGATAACATTATGGCCATCGATAACGCCATGAAATGGGGCTATAATAACAAGTTAGGTCCTTTTGAGTCCTGGGATGCCGTGGGCGTTAAAGAAGCCGTCGAGGTCATGAAAAAACTTAAACTCAAAGTTCCGAAGACAATCGAGGAAATGCTGAAAAAGGGTTGTGAATCCTTCTACACAAACAAGGCAGACGGAAAATATTACTATGATTTTGATAAAAAGGGTTATGTCAAGATTGACGAAAATCCCCGCATCATCTTGTTACCTGCTCTCAAAGAGCGCAAAAAAGTAGTCAAAACCAACGCCAGTGCAACTCTGGTTGATATCGGTGATGGTGTAGCCTGCCTGGAATTCCATACCAAAATGAACTCGATTGATGAAGGCCTGACCACTATGATCGCCGATTCCTGCGATATCGTAGAAAAAGATTTTAAAGGCCTGGTGATTGCTAATCATGATGAGCGGGCTTTCTCCGCGGGTGCCAATGTCTTTTTGGTATTAGTTGCCGCGCAGAAGGGTGAATGGGATATCCTTGAAACCATGATTGCGACTCTGCAAAATACCATGATGAGAATGAAATATCTGGATAAGCCGGTTATTACTGCTCCGGCCGGTCTGGCTCTGGGCGGCGGCTGCGAAATAGCAATGCACGGCGCCCGTTGTCTGCCTAACGGTGAAACCTACATGGGTCTGGTTGAAGTAGGCGTCGGCGTAATTCCCGCGGGCGGTGGCTGTAAGGAAATTCTGGTGCGTCTGACGGAAGGCATACCTGAAGGCTGTGTGGAAGCTGGGATGAATCTGCAGTATCACATGGGTAAAGCTTTTGAAAACATTGCTATGGCTAAAGTCGCCACAAGCGCGGCAGAAGCCATGGATCTTGGCTATATCCGCAAGTCCGAAACCATCAATATGAGCCGTGATCAGCAGATTTATGAAGCCAAACAGTTGGCTCTGTCTCTGGTGATGGCCGGTTACAAACCGCCCAAACCCGCTCAGATTCCGGTTATGGGAGAGAATTTCCGCGGATTGGCTGACGCCATCCTGATGAACATGAGGTACGGAAATTTCATTTCCGATTACGATCTTGTCGTGTCGAGAAAAGTAGCTCATGTTCTCTCCGGCGGTGATTGTGCGGAAGGAACATATGTTTCGGAACAGGAAATTCTGGATCTCGAAAGAGAAGCTTTCCTCAGTCTGATGGGTGAGGTGAAAACACATGAACGTATCATGGCTATACTGACTACAGGAAAGCCGTTGCGTAACTAAAATATATTAACGAGCGCGGCGGTGGTTTAAATAAACCGTTTTGGAAACAGATCGCCGCGCCTTCTAGAAATGAAGGAGGAAGATCATGAGTGATGCTGTAATTGTAGAAGCCGTAAGAAGTCCAGGCGCTCGAAGAAAGGGTGGTCTGGCCGCAACAAGAGCAGATGAGTATGGTATCCAGGTACTCAAAGGTTTGCTGGCCAGAGTGCCGCAAGTAAAGCCTGAAGATATAGATGATGTGATTGTCGGTTGTTCTTTCCCGGAAGCTGAAACGGGGATGAATTTGGGAAGAGTTTTAGCGATGGGAGCGGGTCTGCCCATTTCAGTTTCAGGTATGATTGTTAATCGTTTCTGTGCCTCCGGTCTTCAGGCGATTGCCGATGCGACCGCTAAAATCCGCGCCGGCTGGTCGGAGATCATAATTGCCGGTGGCTGCGAGTCGATGACGCATATTCCGATGGGCGGCTCAGCCATGCGTCCGCATCCGGATTGGAAATTTGACGGCAGTATGCCCAATGTCTATATCAACATGGGTAACACGGCGGAAAATGTCGCGACGAATCATAATGTATCGCGTGAAGATCAGGATAAGATGGGTGTAGAAAGTAACCGCCGGGCTTTTGAAGCCATTAAGGCCGGCAAGTTCAAAGATGAAATTATTCCGATCAAGGCCGCTAAATACAAAATTAAAAATGGCAAACGCATTAGAGAATATGTGACATTTGATACGGACGATGGTGTGCGTTGGCCGACTTCAGTGGAAAATATGGCAAAGTTAAAATCACCTTTCAAAGCAGGCGGTTCCGTGACGCCGGCTAACTCTTCACAGATGACCGACGGCGCTGCTTTCTGTATGCTGATGACAGCAGAGAAAGCCAAAGAGTTAAAACTAAAACCCATTGCCAAAATGACTCATTATGCGGTTGCCGGTTGTTTGTCCGAAGAAATGGGTGTGGGACCGGCTTACGCGATTCCCAAGGTTCTGAAAATGGCTGGTCTGACGACAAAAGACATTGATGTGTATGAAATCAATGAAGCCTTCGCGTCACAGGCGATTTATTCCTGCCGTGCTGTTGGTATCGAAGATCGTTACTGGGCAGGTGATATCAACCCCAACGGTGGCGCGATTGCATTAGGTCATCCGCTGGGATGCACCGGCGCCAAGCTGACCGCTCAGTTGCTTTCAGAGCTGAAACGTCGCGGCAAGAAACGCGGTATAGTATCAATGTGTATCGGTGGCGGTATGGGCGCGGCCGGTATTTATGAAATGTTGTAATTAACCCCTACAGCACTAAGCTGAAAAGCAGTACCGAATCATCCCGTCATCGTGTTAAAGCGATGGCGGGATGTTTTGCTTTTAATACTCATCAAAGCTATCCTAACCGAATCTTCAAAATGTATTATGTTGACATAAAAACCAATATTCGAGTAATCTGAGATCATCAAAATTTAAAGAGAGCATATGAAAACTGGATTTCTTCAGTTTGCGCCTCAATTTGGTAATGTTGACGCAAACAATAATAAAGCATTATCAATGATTGATAATGCTGATGCTGAGCTACTGGTGTTGCCGGAGCTGTTTAATACCGGATACCATTTCATTTCTGCCGAGGAAGTCTGGGATCTGGCGGAAGAAATTCCGTCGGGGAAAACGGTAAAAGCGCTATGTACAATTGCCCAAAAGAAAAATATTCATATTGTAGCAGGGATTGCTGAAATGGCTGATGATAACTTATACAACTCTGCCGTCTTAGTTTCACCTGCAGGTTATTTGGCTACGTATCGGAAAGTTCACCTTTTTAATGAAGAAAAACTATGGTTTCAACCGGGTAACAAAGGCTTTGAAGTTTATGATATCGGTCAATGTAGAATCGGTATTATGATCTGCTTTGACTGGTTCTTTCCTGAATCCGCCAGGGTTTTAGCCCTTCAAGGCGCCGATATTATTTGTCATCCCGCTAATCTTGTTCTTCCCTATTGTCAGGATTCCATGCTAACCAGATGCCTGGAAAATAAAGTTTACGCGATAACGGCAAACCGCACAGGATGCGAAGACCGCGACGGCAAACGCTTCAATTATACCGGTAAAAGCCAGATAACTGCACCTGATGGAAGTATTTTGTATCGTGCTGCCCCGGAGAGCGATGAGGTAGGTATTGCCGAAATAGATATTGCAAAGGCAAGGAACAAACGAGCAAACATTTATAATGATTTGTTTGCTGATCGCAGAGTAGAATATTATCACGATTTGGTTAATAACAAGTTGCTTTCAAACATTAAGATTTAATTCTTTGAAAGCTTGCTTGCTATTAAGATATTTCCTAAATGTTAAGCAGTCTTTTCACTTGAAATAGCAGGTTCTTTAGGCTATAGCAAAGGTCAATTGGGCGGTTAACTCAGCGGGAGAGTGCTACCTTCACACGGTAGAAGTCGCTGGTTCAATCCCAGCACCGCCTACCAATAAAGTCAATAGTTTAGAGTTCATACAGTAATCTCATTTTTCTTGCAATAATAAAATTATATTTTAATGGATAACTCAACCCATGGATAAAAAATATAAACATATCATCGTATTGTTTTTAATTGTTACTTGTTTTGTCGCTTTCGGGCGTATAGTGGGAAATGATTTTGTTAATTTTGATGACGATTCATTTATAACGGAAAATAAATATATTAAAGCTGGATTTAATGCAGAAAGCATTAAATGGGCGTTGACGGCTTCATCTCCCGATTTTTGGCATCCCCTTACCTGGCTTTCAATCATGCTGGATTGGAACTTATTCGGAGCAAATCCTTCCGGTCATCATCTTGTAAGTCTATTATGGCACATTGGAAGTGTTATTCTTCTCTTCCTTTTTTTTAAAAAAACTACAGGCACACTTTTGTCCAGCGTTTTCGTTGCCGCTCTATTTGCCTTGCACCCTCTGCGGGTGGAATCTGTGGCATGGGCGGCCGAACGCAAAGATGTTTTGAGCGTGTTTTTTGTTTTAGCGGCTCTATATGCTTATGCTTTTTACATTGAAAAGCGTCAAATCTCTAAATATATCATTTGTATAGTATTATTTGCTTTGAGCTTGATGGCGAAGCCGACGTTTGTTACTTTGCCCTTTGTTTTGATGCTCCTTGATTACTGGCCGCTGGCCCGTTGGCAAAAGGCGTCAACACCACAGAGTGTTTCAGCATTAGTTGATAAAGACGCTTGTATGTGTGATAAAAAGCTAAAAGCTGAATACCCTGAGAATAAAAAGATAGCCCAACCTGCCCAAATAGACCGTAAATTGATACATAACCTTTTGTGGGAGAAGTTGCCATTCATATTTTTATCAGCATCCATAACTATCATGGTTGCTTGGCAAACGAAAGCAGAAGGTTTACTTATGTCCTTTCAACAATTTCCATTTTTTAAGCGTGTGATTAACGCTATAATTTCCTACGTTGCTTACCTTGGTAAAACTTTCTGGCCGGTTGATCTGGCCGTATTCTATCCTTATGAATACACCTTTTCGTTATGGTCTGTTTTGGTTTCTTTCTTTATCCTGATCGGAATTACAATATTTGTTATTTATGCCTTTAAGAAAACACCTTTTTTATTTGTTGGCTGGTTCTGGTTTTTGGGAACTCTGATTCCCGTGATCGGGTTGGTGCAGGCCGGGTCACAATCGATGGCTGATCGCTACACTTACCTGCCCTCGATAGGCATTGCCATTATGCTGGTCTGGGGCATTCCGTTTTTGTTCCCACGTACAGACAAACGCAAAAATATTTTATTCCCGGCGGGTATAGCCATTCTGCTCATTATGGCAGTTTTAACCTGGCAGCAATGTGGTTACTGGAAAAACGGTATCGAACTTTATAGTCATGCTTTGCGGATAACAAAGAATAATGTTTTGGCACATAACAATAGAGGTGTTACTTATGATAAACTTGGCCAGTATCAACTAGCCATTCAAGATTATAATGCGGTAATTCGCCTGAAACCGGATTATGTCGAAGCCTACAATAGCAGGGGTTGTGCTTACTCTGCACTCGGCCAGTATCAACTAGCCATCCAAGATTATAATGTGGCAATTCGTATGAAACCTGATTATGCGGAAGCCTACAATAACAGAGGGGTTGTTTATGATAAACTCGGCCAGCATCAGCTGGCCATGAATGATTATGATTCGGCAATTCGTCTGAAACCGGATTATGCCGATGCATACAATAACAGGGGGGTGGTTTACTCCAAACTTAGCCAGTATCAACTAGCCATCAAAGACTATAATACTGCAATTCGGCTGAAACCGGAATGTGCCGAAGCCTACTACTATAGGGGTTGTGCTTACTCCGGACTCGGCCAGCATCCGCATGCCATGAATGACTATAATGCAGCCATTCGTCTGAAACCGGGTTATGCCGAAGTCTACAATGTCAGAGGGGTTGTTTACTCCGGACTCGGCCAGTATCAGTTAGCCATTCAAGATTATAATGCGGCAATTCGTCTGAAACCGGATTATGCCATAGTCTACCTAAAAAGGGGTGGGGCTTATGATAATCTTCGTCAGGAGCAGCGTGCCATCCAGGACTATAGTGAAGCAATTCGCCTGAAACCGGATTATGCCGATGCTTACAATAACAGGGGAATTGATTATTTGTCTCAGGGAAATAAAAAGCTTGGATGCTCTGATGCGCAAAAGGCATGTGCATTGGGAAATTGCAAATTGTTAAAAATGGCAAAAGGCAAGGGCGACTGCTTATGAAGAATAAATACACTTATCTTATCGTAATATTTTTAATTGCTGCTTCTTTTTTCGCTTTCGGCCGTATAGTAGGAAATGAATTTGTTAATTTTGATGACTACGCATACATAACCGAAAACAACTATATTCAATCAGGCATTAATCTGGAAAGTATTAAATGGGCGTTTTCTGATGTTTTTCTTGCTAACTGGCATCCTCTAACTTTACTTTCTCATGCTCTGGACTGGAGCCTGTTCGGAGCGAACGCTGCAGGACATCACCTCATTAATTTGCTCTTGCATATCGGCAGCGTTCTCTTGTTATTCTTATTTTTAAACAGGATGACAAAGAATCTTTGGTCCTCTGCATTTGTCGCTGCTCTATTTGCCCTGCATCCTCTGCGGGTGGAATCAGTTGCCTGGGCAGCCGAGCGCAAAGACGTATTAAGTATGTTTTTCGGTATGGCGAGTATTTATGCTTATGCCTATTATCTTGAAAGTTCTAAACTCTCCCGGTATTTTCTTTGTTTAATATTATTTGCTTTGAGCCTTATGTCCAAACCCATGCTGGTTACCTTGCCTTTTGTCTTGTTGCTTCTTGATTACTGGCCGCTTGGGCGCTGGCAGAAAGTCTTATCCGCTCCTACTGAAAGGCACTATAAAATAGCGGGCAGACTTTTATGGGAAAAGGCGCCTTTTGTTTTCTTAACAATTGCCTCGAGTATTGCGACCTTTTGGGCTCAAAACAAAGGCAATACGGTTGCTTCCATGGAACATCTGCGTTTTTCTGTACGTATTGCCAACGCGATTATTTCTTATGTCTCCTATTTGAGAAAAACTTTCTGGCCGGTTGATCTATCCGTATTCTACCCTTATGAATTCACCTTTTCGTTATGGTCTGTTTTGGTTTCTTTCTTTATCCTGATCGGAATTACAATATTTGTTATTTATGCCTTTAAGAAAACACCTTTTTTATTTGTTGGCTGGTTCTGGTTTTTGGGAACTCTGATTCCCGTAATTGGGTTGGTTCAGGTTGGTAGGCAAGCGATGGCCGATCGTTACACTTATCTACCCTCGATCGGCATTGCCATTATGCTGGCCTGGGGCATTCCGCTTTTGGTTCCACGCGCAGACATGCGCAAAAAGATTTTATTCCCGGTGTGTATAGCCGTCCTGCTCATCTTGGCAGTCTTAACCTGGCAGCAATGTGGTTACTGGAAAAACGGTATCGAACTTTTTAGTCATGCTTTGCGGATAACAAAGAATAATGTTTTGGCACATAACAATAGAGGAACAACTTATGATAAACTTGGCCAGCATCAACTCGCCATCCAAGACTATAATGCGGTAATTCGCCTGAAACCGGATTATGCCGAAGCCTACTACAACAGGGGGGGGGCTAACTCTGCACTCGGCCAGTATCAATTAGCCATCCAAGACTATAATGCGGCAATTCGCATGAAACCGGATTATGCCGGAGCCTACAATAACAGAGGGGTTGTTTATGATAAACTCGGCCAGCATCAGCTGGCCATGAATGACTATAATACGGCAATACGCCTAAAACCGGAATGCGCCGAAGCCTACTACAATAGGGGGGGTGCATACTCTAGACTCGGGCAACAACCGCTGGCCATGAATGACTATAATGCGGCAATTCGCCTGAATCCCTACTATGCTGAAGCCTACAATGTCAGGGGGGTCGCTTACGCTGGACTTGGCCAGTATCAAATTGCACTGAATGACTATAATGAGGCAATCCGTATTAAGCCGGATTATGCCATGGCATACAGTAACAGGGGTGGGGCTTATGATAATCTTCGTCAGGAGCAGCGTGCCATCCAGGACTATAGTGAAGCAATTCGCCTGAAACCGGATTATGCCGATGCTTACAATAACAGGGGAATTGATTTTTTGTCTCAGGGTAATAAAAAGCTTGGATGCTCTGATGCGCAAAAGGCATGTGCATTGGGAAATTGCAAATTGTTAGAAATGGCAAAAGGCAAGGGCGACTGCCGATGATTTGGCCTGAACGCTAAAACTCATTAGAAATTGTAATTTGTACTTTTTAATTTTATCACAAATTCTATATCATCTAATAAGCTTCATCGATGCTATATATTTTCTGCAAAGTTTCCTATAAACGTCGATTCCGTCTTTAGCCATTATTTTTTGTTTGTCAGTTACATTATGGGTAACCTCAGCAGGATTACCGGCGACAACTTTACCGGCAGGAATTTGCATGCCTTTAGTTACAACTGAACCCGCAGAAACAAAAACGTCTTCTTCACAAACAGCATCAAACAGTACAATAGCGCCTATGCCGATTACGCATCGTGATTTGATGTGAACATCGTGTAGAACGACGCTGTGGGCAATGGTAACTTCTTTTTCAATGATTACTCTAGCATCGACATTAACATGAATAACGGCATTATCCTGGACATTAGAACGATCGCCGATTGTCACCTGACCGAAATCTGCCCGGATAGAGACACCAGGCGCGATCAGACATTCATGGCCGATTTTTACATCGCCGATTAAAACAGCGTCTGGGTGGACAAAAGAGTCGTCAGGCACTTGAGGCCTCTTACCATCAAATTCATAGAGCGCCATAATTATTGTCTCCGTCCGCCAGTTTAAGTTAAAGAAATAGTAACAGATCCGCCACGGCCTAAAATATCGTGCATATGGAGATAACCTTTAATCTCTTTTTTTGCATTTACCACGGCCAGGGCAGTGATCTCTTCTTTTTGCATACGCTCAACAGTTTGTGCAAGTGATGCATTTTCGTCTATTGTTTTAGGATTGCGCGTCATTAAATCGTCAATAGTTTTACCTGAAAACGAAATATCATTGCTGATCATGCGACGCACATCTCCATCGGTTAAAATTCCCAGCAGTTTGTTGTTTTTGTCTGATATCAGAACAAATCCAACATTTCTGCGGTTGATTTCCTGTATCGCCTTTTGAACACTTACACCTGTGAGAACTCGCGGAATTTGTTTGCCTACGATCATGAAATCACCAACTGTTGCCCTTAGTCTTACTCCCAGACTTCCTCCCGGATGAAACTTGAAAAAATCTTTTTCCCGGAATTGTTTTTTGTCAATTAGTGCGATAGCCAGCGCATCCCCCATTGCAAGAGCAGCGGTGGTGCTGGACGTTGGCGCAAGACCAAAAGGGCAGGCTTCTTTTTCCACGGAAACATCAATGATGATGTCGCTTGCACGGGCGAGAGTCGAGGTAAGGTTCCCGGTAAAGGCAATGACCGGCGTTCCTATATGACGCACAGAGCTAATTATTGGAATTAATTCGTTTGTTTCGCCGCTGTTAGAAATTGCCAGCAGGATATCTTCTTTGGTGACTATACCCAAATCACCATGGATGCCCTCCACAGGATGAAGAAAAATTGCTTGTGTCCCTGTGCTGGTAAGTGTTGCAACAATTTTTCTTCCGATCAATCCCGATTTTCCAATTCCGGTAATAATAACCCGTCCCTTGGATTTATATATCGTATCCACAGCACGGATGAAGTTACTGTCAATCTTATCAATCAGGTGAAGAATGCTTTGAGCCTCTATTTTTAGTACTTCTTTTGCCCGATTAATTGTTTCTGTATTTCTTTTCATCTTTTCATCCTTAATCCCGCTACTTGAAATCCCCAGGTTCCGACCGGGGAAAGAAAGCAATGTCATGCACGGGAGGTCGCGTTGTTTTAAGTAGCCTCTGGCGTCTGCCGGAGGTGGTTCCACTAATATCACCATATTTTGTATTTCCAGTTTCGGAAATTAATCTTTATTAACTAGCAAAAAATGCAAAACAAGACAAGACTCAATTCGTAAATGAGTATATTGACCTTAGAGGGGATTATCTGTTAAAGAGTACTGAACATTACAGGAAAGAGATGAACACATGAAAACTATTTTTATTTCCGATGCCCACTTAAAGCGATCTACCGAAGAAAGATATGTCCAGCTAATGAATTTCCTGAACGACATCAAAGATGGTAATGCCAGATTCATGGTTAATTCTGATGAACTGGGTAAAGATGCGGTTTCTATTGATCATCTTTATATCGTTGGTGACCTGTTCGACTTTTGGTTTTGTGAAAAGGATAAAATTTATCCGGAATTCAAACTGATCATTAATAAATTAATTGAGCTTCATAAATCAGGCATTAATGTTCATTTGTGCGAGGGGAATCATGATTTTTTTATGAAAGAATATTTTTCCGATGTTTTGGGAATAGAAGTATTTGAAGAACAGGCGGACATAAAATTGGACAATTTAAAGGCTTTGATCGCGCATGGCGATATGGCGGATCAAACCAACATTAAATATATTTTATTTCGTAAATTCTTACGCAGTCGGATTTTTTATAGCTTTCAACGTTTTATTCCATCTTCAATTAGGTGGGCATTGGCAAGTCTTAGCTCTAGGGCAAGTAAAGAAATGACAATTGAGGACGGCGGTGTGCTTGTGGAGAAGATGATTTCCTTCGCCCGGGAGAGATTTAAAGAAGATTATGATGCCGTCATTCTTGGCCATTGTCACGAACCTGTTTTGCGTCATTATGTTGCGGAAGGAAAGAGCAAGACTTTTGCAGCTTTAGGTGATTGGATCAGGCACTATTCATTCCTTTACTACGAAAACAGTAAATTCTTTTTAGGTTATTATAGACCTCATTAAATGAATTATTCGCTGAAAATTTCGGTTTGATTGCATATAGTATATTATTAACGCGGAAATGATGAAAAACTGGACATCTTGTCTTCTATGTGCTAGGAATCCCGATCTTTTTTAAAAGGGCTTGAAAATATCTGCTGGGTAGGACTATTTAATATAATTACCGGTCAGCAAGTGGAGAGGGTGTTATTATGAATTTTGGGGGAATATATCCGGCGTGTTCACTGCGCGACGCAAAGTTTGTTGTTGTTCCGGTTCCTTACGATTTGACATCAACTTATCAATCAGGCAGTCGCAGAGGCCCTGCTGCAATTATTGAAGCTTCCACAAACATGGAGCTTTATGATGAAGAATTAAAAAAAGAAACCTATCTGGTAGGGGTTCACACAACCTTGCCTGTGGCAATTGATGCCCGCGGTCCGAAGAATATGGTAAGCAGTGTGAAAAAAAAAATTTCCCGAATTGTTTCGCTAAATAAAATTCCGGTTATGCTTGGAGGGGAACACAGCATTACTCTCGGCGCAGTGCAGGCCGTGATCGAAAAGTATCCAAAATTAACGGTTCTCCAGTTTGATGCTCATGCCGATCTGCGCGACAACTATCAGGGTAGCCCTTATAACCATGCCTGTGTAGCCAAAAGAATTTCAGAGCTATGTCCGCTTGTGCAGGTGGGTATCAGAAGCATGAGTAAAGAAGAGGGTGAATTTTTGCCTCAGAGTAAAGTAAAATCATACTCAGCTGATTTTGTATTGGAAAATAAAAACTGGGCTGAAACTGTTTCGAAGAATTTAAGTGGAGATGTTTTTATTACAATAGATCTCGATGTGTTCGATCCATCGATAATGGCGGCAACAGGAACTCCGGAACCGGGGGGGCTTTACTGGAAGGACATACTGCGTTTGCTGAAATTGGTTTCCAAATCCTGCAATATCCGTGGGTTAGATATTGTGGAGTTGGCGCCGCTGCCTGGCGTTGTTGCCCCTGATTTTATGGCAGCAAAGCTGATCTACCGAACAATGGGTTATATAACCGAATAGTAATTCCGCATGGAAATTAAATATAATATTAAAAAGTAATGGAGAAATAAATTGAATCAAAGTTTTCCTAGAAAAATGTTTCTGACCAAAGGTGTCGGTTCCCATAAAGAAGAGCTACATTCATTTGAATTAGCCTTGCGTGATGCCGGAATAGAAAAGTGCAATCTCGTACAGGTATCCAGCATCTTTCCGCCACATTGTAAAGTAATATCCAAAGCGCAAGGCCTGAAAGATTTGCAGACCGGTGCTATAACTTTCTGCGTGATGAGCCGCTGTTGCAGTAATGAGCCCAGGCGACTTCTGGCATCATCTGTTGGTTTGGCCATTCCTGCCGATAAAAAAGCTTACGGATATATTAGCGAGCATCATGCCTTTGGCAACACGGAAAAAGAGGCGGGCGATCATGCCGAAGATTTAGCCGCTGCCATGTTGGCATCAACGCTGGGTATTGATTTTAATATTGATGAAAGCTGGGATGAGAAAAAGGAAATATTCAAGATCAGCGGGAAAATTGTCAGTACCCGGAATATAACGCAATCAACAATTGTAAAAAATAATTGGTACACGACGGTTGTGGCGGCTGCGGTTTTCATCTTTTAGACATTCTCCGAAATGCGCTTTTGAGCTAAGCCTTCATTATAACACATCAAAATAACTCCTTGACAAAAATTGGAGATAGTGGTCTAAGCTCATTCGATGCAAATGTTTACATATCGCGGGGTGGAGCAGCTTGGTAGCTCGTTGGGCTCATAACCCAAAGGTCATAGGTTCAAATCCTATCCCCGCTACCAAAATAAAATCAAGGCTTTAGCGAATATTCGTTAAAGCCTTTTTTTCTGTGCTACCGTATTGATAACCTTGAATGGATATTTGACTTTCGATTTTTTCTTCTGCATTAAACCTTAGCCATCGGCGCATGTTTTAGTAATTTAATGTTATTGATTTACTTGCGCCATATTTCTATTATTGACTGAAAATGATAAATATGTTTTTCATAAAAAGTCCATTTCCCCACTGCAACTTTGGCGGTGGGACAAGTAAACATGGAATATATTTGTTTTGTAGTAATGCCTGAATAATTTAGATAGTTAGTTTTATCAGTGATTACGAAAAATTAATCGTTTAAGCTTATGTCGGTTTTGAGTGATGATTTTTAAATTAATATAAAATGGAGAAATTAAAATGAAAATAATACAATATTATTTATTGATTTGCCTGCTATTGCTGCAGTTAATTTTTTTGCCGGTGATCATACAGTCAGAAACCTTGCCGCATGCTTTGCCTCAAAACATGACATGGAAGGGATCGAAGTCAAATCAAAAAAATGAATTTATTAAAGTGGTGGAAACCAGAAAGGAGTGGCATGAACTCTGGACGCGGGCATTTGATCAGCCGGTGCCGGATATGAATTTTGAAAAATATGTAGTGGCCTGCGTCTTTCTAGGGCATTCCGCGGACTGGCTCTATTCTATAAGTTTTGGTCAACCATTCTTGCGCGATAATGTGCTGGTTATCCCGTTTAGTTGTGCTGAGATAATCTTAGAATTATCCGGCCCGTTTAAAGCCAGCGGGCAGTACCATATGAAGGTTTTTGCAAAAAAGAAAAACGTCAAAATGGTTTTGGAAGAATCTGTCCAATCTTCCAGAGGGAAGAAATAAGCAATATAACTCAGATCGTCCATGTAGTCCTTGGGAGAAATGACATTTTGAAAAATAATAACTCATGCTACTATCTTGTCTAAATTACACGTGAACTAAAGAGGCATTGAGTGGGATTTGGAGATTGAGAAGTGCAGGCCTCCGTTATCATAAGAAGTCCTGGTCTCGCGTGACCTTCAGGTTAGTAGATCCTTAAAGCGCAGCTGAAAGGAACAGTATGAATCCGATCACCCACTTTTTACTCGGTTGGACAGTTGCCAATATTGACAGCACGCTTGTGCGCAAGGAAAGGGTTGCGATCACTTTGGCCGGTGTTGCGCCTGATCTTGATGGCCTCGGACTGGTTGCTGAAATTATGACTCGTGGATCACAGAATGAGCTGTTGTGGTGGTCAACCTACCACCATACTGCCCTGCACAACCTGACCTTTGCCTTGTTGGTTGCCGCTGTTAGTTTTATCAGTACCGGGCGACGCTTGCGTGTGGCCGTGCTGGCGTTTATCAGTTTTCACATCCATCTGCTTGGAGATGTTTTAGGTGCAAGGGGGCCGGATAACGATCATTGGCCGATACCTTATCTGATGCCGTTTTCCGATGCGTGGAAGTTTGTTTGGTCTGGCCAGTGGGAGCTCAACGCCTGGCCAAATTTTATGATTACTATCGTATTGCTGGTAATCTGTTTTTATCTGGCGTGGAAGCGCGGCTATTCACCACTGGAGATGGTCTCTGCACGGGCAGATGGGGCATTTGTGCAGACGTTGCGCCAAAGATTTCCGAAACACAGGAATGGGCACGAATGATGACGCAGACAATTACTGCGGCTCTTCAACAGCAAGAACGTAAATACCTTAAATAAGCAGCAAAATAAAAAAATGCTTCAGTAAATACGCTTACCGGGGTTGCCTTACTTTTGATGACCTTTGCATTTTTTACTTCTTCTGGTTTAAAGCCGGCACTTAATCGACAGTTTGAAGATAAAAAGCCTAGATGAGATAAATATTGCGTTTGTCTTCAGTAATGATTATTTGATTTTAAAGAAATATTTGTGTAGAAAATACGTCAGAATGTTCGTATGGTTAAAACATTAAATGTATCGGAACAATCGTTTATATTGTTATCGGCAGGCAGCAAAAAATAGAAAGAGGTACGAGATGAAGAAACTGGAGATTAAGGCAGGACGGTCGGTATCCGCGATCGGAATAGTAATGGGCATAATGGGGATTGTATTTATACTTGGCTGGATAGGCATAATTTTGAACTTATCACGTCCATGGGATAATGAAATTGAACCGGGGGTAGTATTTCTTCTGGTCTTCGGGGCGATGTTTCTTGTCGTCGTTAGTGTAATCACAGTATTCTATGTGAGAAATACCTTTGCTAAAAAGAGGCCGTCAATATTAGATATTGAAGAAGAGACAGGAGATGAATTAAGTGCTACAGGAAGCACAGAAAATAGAACAACTCCTGATGTGGAGATCAATTTTTGCGCCTATTGCGGGGGTAAAGTTAAAAAGGAATTCTCATATTGTCATGCTTGCGGGAAAAAAATAATCACGTGAGAGGAAAAATCAATATGAATAATGGAAAGTTTGCTGCGATAAAATCCGAACTCAAACAATTGCCGCTTATGCTTGGCAAACTGCTGGGTGGAATAATGTCAGTAGCCGGTTTCACGGCAGCAGTCCTAATCATTACCCGAAAGGCCGACCAATCGGTGGCAGATATACTGCCATTTATATTTTTGGGTGTGGCGGGCATTATTATCTTCTTGCTGTCATCCAGGCTGTTGGCAAGGCGGCTTTCTGAAAAACCGGCGGAAACAATAATTACTAACGATCGAAAGCGCACAAGCATGCTGTCATGGTTAATCTTGCTATTGCTAGGGGTGGCTTTCCTTTGTTGTACCTATATCCTAACCAGATAACATGACGGTTTTTAATTTGCCTGATCTTACATAGATAGTTTCCATTAATTATTTTGAAAAAAGTGTAGATAAGTAAATGAAAAGCAATCAACATGGTCTTTGGGCACTTTTGCTAATTTTTTGCATATGTTCTTATTCTTGCATAGGACCGGTTCCGGTCTATGTTGTAATGATAGATAATGAATTATATTTTGTGCTGGAAGAAGAGCATGAGATTAGCTCGCTGAGAGTAATCGCTTCTGTTGACAGAAAGAAGTTTGGTACGGGTGAGTATATAAAGCCACTGTGGGCGCTTGAGCACGACCTGACAACTAAGGTGGAAAACAGGAAATATCCGATGCTGCAACAGATCAAATACGGGCAGAAGTTTGCTGAGTTTCCAGTTATCGAAGGCCCCGTTCAATTGCAAATGAATGTGGAATATGATGTTGCAATCAAAATGGGGAACAAGTTTGCAAAGGAAACATTTATCATCACAAACGATAACAAAGTAATCATGCCTAAGCCAGGATTTGAACGTCAGAAAGGCCGGACTTATAAAATTTCGGTAGATAATAATGGCAATAAAACACTTATGTCGAATTCTGTTTCTAAATAGTCTTGTAATTAGGGCAATTAATAACCCCAAGAAAAAATATTTTGGAACTTTTGTCGTTCGATATTTGTCAAACTATATATAAAGAACAGGAGGGTTAAAATATTATGGGTATTGGAATATACGAAATAATAGTTCTAGTGGTTTTCATTGGTATTCTGGCAAGTCCTTTTTGGATTATGGCAATTATTGATATCCTGAAAAGCAGATTTGAAGGGAATGACAAGATCGTCTGGCTCCTTGTCCTCGTTTTCTTAGGCATTCCGGGTATCATACTTTACAGGGTCATCGGAAAGAAACAGAAGATCAAAAGTTGAGGAGTACGTTTCTATGAAAAACATATGTCCGAAAGCAACAATGAACAGAACGCCAAAAAGAGGTTTATTGTTATGTTAAGAGCTGTCCCCGATGGCTGGTTGTCCTGGAATTTTACAATTTTTGACGACCGCAGGGCCATCGCAAAGATAGACCTTGCCTGGGTGCGCGAAGCTGGTGAATTGCATCTGGATGGGGTAAAGTACAGAGTGTGCCGTGAAGGAATATTAAGTGGAGCTTTTGTGATTGAGAAGGAAGGATTGGTGCTTGCTAGCGCTGAAAAACCAAGCGCTTTGATAAGATCGTACACATTACATTACAACAACAAGAGTTTTATACTAGGAGCAGCCTCTGCAATGCAGCGCAAGTTTGTTTTACGAGAAGGCGGTCAACAGGTTGGGTCGGTGTGGCCTGAAAACGCATTTACAAAAAAAGCTGTTATTGATTTGCCGGCGGATATAGCCATGCCGGTAAGGATTTTTATGGTATGGCTGACACTTATTATGTGGAAGAGGGATGAAGCTGAAGCATAGCCGCAAGCGCAAATTAGTAGTACATCAAAAACTGTAAAAATAGGAGGAGTTATGAAAAAGAACTCATTGATCGAAACAAAAGGTATTTTTTGCAAAGCAAAAGAACAAAAAAAATATGTCGGGAAAATTAATGTTCTATGGATGTTTTCCATTCTGTTCTTTGTCATATTAACTAGTATAGGCATGGCTGAAGAAAGATATAGGGGCACACTTATTGTGGATAAGTATAATGGAGAATATGAAATTGATAATAACGATTTTGTTGAACTTGTAATTGATAAAGATATTGTGAAATCGATTAAGGTAAGCACAAAAGCGGCCAATAAAGATTTAACATTTTCTGGTTGCAGGACTTTAAAAGACGACGGTAGTGACTTTACGAAATGGTTTTCTATTGAATGTCGTACCATGAAGTCATACGATGGAACTCCTTTTATGTTTGAGCCTTTTTTTGCAGGGGCGTACGTCGGGATCTCGCCCCAAATAACACCTCAATACTCCATGTACAAAACATTGAAAGGGGTAACAGATTCAATAGGCCTGGATGTTCCATCAAGGACGTTTATAATCTATGCCAACAAGAAACCTGTATATGAATTTTTTTGTTATCCCGAACAAATTAAAATGACCAAATAAAAATTTTCATCTCAAACATGAAAAATTCGATGATCATTTTTCAGTGCCGGCGCAATAAAGTGGCAAGATAGATTGCCACAGCGCAAAAGTTGCGCTTCGCAATGACATGCCATTGCTCTGAAATATTCCGGTTCAATCGAAGGACGATTGAACTAGTAAAAGGTTTCAGGGTGATGGATGGTATGACAAATACTTTTTTGATGCGCAGATGACGCAGACAAAAATGCACTGTCCTTTGAATAAACCGATAACTGAAACGATTTACTCCAAAACCGTTTTGATTAAAGCTTTCACCAATGAAAATGCTAATGGCGAGGTCATTGCCACCGTAGTCATCCCTTTAGGATATAAACTGGATGTCGTTGCGACCAAGTAATTAAGCGAGCAGTTTCCGCGAGTCTAATCCTTTAACTTCCAATCTATTTTTTGGGATTGGATGAGCACCACGAAGCATGTCCGGTGCCGCATTTGTGATTACATTCAGCGCAGACACAATTCGGTTCTGGGGCGCCTGAGAACACTTTTGCCGCACCAATTATTAATCCTGATAATACAAATATCGTAATCAGTATTTTATAAAAGTTTTTTTTCATTTGCTCACCTAATTATTAAAATGTATTAGAATTAATCTACCCAGCCATCAGTAATATTCAATCTCTTTAACTTTTCTACAAGGGTTGTACGATTAAGGTTGAGAAGTTTTGCCGCTCTATTTTTTACTCCGCCACTTATTTTCAAAGCTTTTAACAGGAGATCTTTTTCCAGTTGGCTTACTCGTTCATTAAAATTGATGCCTTCTTCAGTTATCTTAATGCTTGGCGTTGTTTCAATCGCAGATTGAATATGGCGGTATTTGGGGGGTAGATCACTTACACCAATTTCACCTTTTTCTTTCATGACAACGAGCATCTCAATCAGATTTTGCAGTTCACGAACATTGCCCGGCCATTTATACTGCATAAAATAATTGGCTGCTTCCGGAGAAATCCGTTCCACATTTTTTCGTTTCAGCACGTTAAAATGCGTTAAAAAGTAATTCGCCAAGATAAGGATGTCAGAGCCGCGTTCGTGCAAAGTCGGTAAGTTAACGGGAATAACATTAATGCGATAAAATAGATCTTCGCGAAAGCGCTTTTCCTCGACAGCCTTTTCCAGATTTTGATTGGTAGCCGCAATAATGCGTACATCAGCGTTGATTGTCTTAACACCGCCGATACGCTCAAATTGTTTTTCCTGAATTACTCGAAGAACCTTAACTTGCAAGGATGGACTCATATCACCAATTTCGTCCAAAAATATCGTGCCTCCTTGAGCCAACTCGAACCGTCCCATTCTGCTGCGAATTGCTCCCGTAAAAGCCCCTTTTTCATGACCGAATAATTCACTCTCCAGTAGATCTTCCGGAATTGCACCGCAGTTCACGGGAATCATGGGCTGGCTGCTTCTATCACTTTTAAAATGAATTGCACGGGCTACTAATTCCTTGCCGGTTCCACTGTCTCCGGAGATCAGTACTGTGCTATCGGATGTGGAAACTTTGTCAATCACATCAAAAATTTTTTTCATGCAATCGCTGTAGCCGATTATCTTGTCGAAATTCTGCCTTTCCTTTAAATGTTCCTTCATGGAGTTATTTTCAACAAGTAACTTGGCATATGACATTGCGCGGCTTACCGATAATTTTACAAGGTCGTCTTTTATCGGCCGGGTAATAAAATCGAAAGCCCCCATTTTCATTGCGGTTACGGCAGTATTGACGGTACCATAGCCGGTAATCATAATAACAATATTATCGCGATTAGCTTCTTTGATGAATTTGAGAAATTCCAGACCGTCAACATTGGGCATACGCAAATCAGTAATAACTAAATCAAATTTATCTTCAAGGAAAGCTTCAATTCCGTCCCGTCCGTCACGAACTGTTTTTATTTCATATTCATCTTTAAGCAATTGCGACATGTTATCTCTATTGAGTTCATCATCGTCGGCGATAAGTATTTTTCCATTTTTCATTTTATTTCCCGTTGGTTTCAGTTGGAATCAATTCCTATATTAGCAAAGTATTTATATTTTAAGATAAAAAAGATTAAAAAACAATAGCAAACAACATAAAAGCGTCAAAAAATAAACATATCATTATAATGCTGATTATATGATTTAGAACAATGGATATTTTCTTGACACAATGATTACTTCGTAAGTTAAAGGTTGATTATCTCTGTTTTTTCAACTATAAATGAATATTAGGGAAAAGCATCAGCTCTGTAATATTTATTGACATTAGAACAAGGAAGCTGTTTTATATCACATGAATGATTATGAACTTAAAAGTAGCGATTTTGAAAAAATAAGTAAACTTATTTATGAGCAATGCGGAATAAATCTTCATGAGGGCAAAAGGGAGCTGGTTAAAGCGCGTTTGGTTAAGCGGCTTCATGCTGGTAATTACAAATCTTTTAGTGATTATTGCCATTATGTAACTACGGCGGAAGGAACAGATGAATTAATCGCGATGATTGATTCGATTTCTACCAACTTAACGTCTTTTTTCCGTGAAGAAAGTCATTTTGTTCGATTAAGGTTGATAATATCATCGATTCTGGAAAAGAATAATTCCCGCGGGTTAACTGATCGTTTTAAAATATGGTCTGCGGGTTGTTCAACCGGAGAGGAGCCTTATACTCTTGCGATGACAGTAAAAGAGGTTGCAGCGCAGAAACCTTTCGAAACGATGATTCTGGCCACAGATATTTCCACAAAAGTCTTACGTATAGCTGAAGCCGGTATTTATACGCATGAGAAAATTAAAAATATTGCACCCTCTATGCTAAAAAAATATTTCCAAATTGGAACCGGCAATTCTGAGGGGCATTACCGGGTGAAGAGCGAACTCAAAAGTATGATAGATTTTCAGAGATTTAATTTAATGCATAAATTCAAGTCACAGGCTCATTTTGATATTATTTTTTGTCGTAATGTAATGATCTATTTTGATAAACAAACACAAGGTGTTTTAGTTAATAAATTTTATGATTCCTTAAAAAACGGCGGTTATTTTTTCGTAGGTCATTCGGAAAGTTTAACCGGTTTAAATCATCAGTTCAAGTACATAGAACCCAGCGTATATCAGAAATGAGCTTATGAGCGATTTAATTGTAGGTATATCAGACATTAAGATTACAAATAAGTTGGATGATGTTATCATAACTTATGCCCTGGGCTCTTGTATAGGAATTAGCGTTTATGATCCTGTGGCGAAGGTCGGAGGTTTGTTGCACTACATGCTGCCGGACTCTGCGTTGGACGCGAAAAAGGCTAAAGATAATCCGGCGATGTTTGCCGATACAGGTATACCAATGTTATTTAAGAGCTGTTATGCCATGGGTGCAGAAAAAAAGAGGATGATCGTTAATGTGGCCGGGGGAGCAAGTATTCTTGATGATACTAATTTTTTCCGTATCGGGCAAAAAAATATTATGGCTATGCGGAAAATATTTTGGAAAAATAATATTATGATCAAAGCAGAGGATACCGGTGCAAACTATAATCGTACTATACGTCTGGTAATGGAGATGGGTAAAGTATTTATCCGCAGTTCCGGAGGTGAAATGAAAGAATTATGACAATAGTTGACCGTATTTTAAAATCAATAAACACAATTCCGGCATTTCCGGCGACAGGCAACAAAGTTGCGCAGCTGCTAAATCAAGCTGACTATTCTGTAATGCAGGTGGCAAATATTATTAAATTTGATCCTTCCATGACAGCCAATATATTGAAAATGGCGAATTCAGCTTATTTCAGTCCGTTGCATCGGATAAGCACTATAAATGATGCGGTTATTTATCTGGGACAAAAAAATCTTCTCCGCGCGATTCAGACAGCAGGCATTTCTAAATATTATAAAAAAGGAGCTTTGGGTTATTTTGATAAAACTACCGATTTATGGGAGCACTGTGTGGCTGTTGCCTTGATGTCTCAAATTTTGTCAAAAAAAATTACTGGACAGGAAGATAGCACTCTCTATACAGCAGCACTTCTGCATGATGTGGGGAAAATTATTATGGGTGAATTTGTCCGCGATTCATTAGCTAAAATTTCAACGCTGGTCTCTGAAAAGAATATGTCATTTTTAGAGGCGGAAGAAATAGTTCTTGGAATCAATCATGCTGATTTAGGTGGAAAAATTACGGAACATTGGAATTTCCCGGTAGAGATCAGTGAAGCTATTGCCTATCACCACCGACCGGATTTGCTGGAAAAAAAGGAAAAAATAATACCATGGATTGTATATATGGCCGATCAGGCATGCCTTATGATGGGCGTTGGTGGCGGTGTCGATGGTCTAGCTCAGCGCGCTGTAAGTCAATTATTAAAAAAATTTAATTTAAGAATGAGGGACTTGGAAATGAGCATGGTTATGCTATCTGATGATTTGGATCGTGCCAAAGAACTCATGAGTATTGTTTAGTCAATAATAAAATTGGATCAAAAAGAAGGAAGGTGACTTTATGTCATTTAATGTATTAATCGTGGATGATTCTATTTCCATGCGGGCTGTAATTAAAAAAATTGTCACTATTTCCGGATTCCAGATGGATAGTTGTCTAGAGGCTGGCAATGGTAGGGAGGCGATGGAACTGCTCGCCACAAATTGGGTAGACGTCATAATATCTGATATAAATATGCCTGAAGTAAATGGCCTTGAATTGCTGGATCAATTGAAAAAGAATGATACATTAAAAGAAATTCCTGTAATAATGATTACAACGGAAGGCAGTTCTGAACGCATGGAAGAAGCCTTTGGACGTGGGGCAAAGGGTTTTATTAAAAAGCCGTTTTTGCCTGAAGAAATCAAGAAGGTTCTTTATCAAGTAATAGGAGTTGGAGAAAATGGTGAATACGCAGAAGATACAAGAAATACTGATGAACTCGATTTTTGAAGTATTTGAAAAAATGTTTTTTGTTTTTCTTGAGCCAGTTGATGAAGATGTTAAATATGATTTAATTTCTACAATAAATTTCATGGGACCGATCAATGGTGAAGTTAAAATTTTTTTTACCATGGGAATAGCTGAAACTATGGTGCAGAACATGCTTAGTTTGAATCGAAAAGATGTAACAGAAAAGATTATTGAAGATTGTGCCAAGGAGGCAGTAAATATGATCAGCGGTAATTTTTTGCAGAAATTAGATTCTTCTAAGGTATTTGATCTGTCGATTCCAACATACGCAAAAAAAGCAGG
Organism: Syntrophaceae bacterium; assembly: GCA_025355345.1. Taxonomy (GTDB): domain Bacteria; phylum Desulfobacterota; class Syntrophia; order Syntrophales; family Smithellaceae; genus FEN-1160. Next base: position 37,020 of record JANXZU010000122.1, on the reverse strand, counting down.
TGTTTTCACGTCGCAAGTCCAGAATCAATCTGGAGCAATATGGAACTTGTCTTTCGAATCGGAAGGAAACCTTATGGCTGTTTCTGTTAGTATTCCGGCAGAAGGACAGTAATGTTTGCAGCAGATAAGATGGATGATTTGTTAGTAAAGGTTGTGTTATGAAAAATTTTCCAGAAGGAAACCAGTGTGCATAGAATAAGAGTTCTCATAGTTGACGATTCCGCGATTGTTCGAAAGATATTTTCGGAAGAACTTTCCAAGTATCCGGATATAGAAGTAATTGGTGTTGCTCCCGATCCTTTTGTTGCCCGTGATAAAATTGTCAGTTTGAAGCCCGATGTTATCACTCTGGATATTGAAATGCCTCGCATGGATGGACTGACGTTTTTAAAAAAAATAATGAAATACTATCCGCTGCCGACAATTATAGTCAGTTCACTGACTGCTAAAGGCGGCAAATTGACTCTTGAGGCTATGGATATTGGCGCAGTTGATGTTATTGCGAAGCCCGGAAGTTCTTATAGCGTTGGGGATATGTCTGCGCAACTTGCGGAAAAAATAAGAGCAGCATCAAGAGTGAATATGATTAAGCGGGAAATAACGAGTATGACTGAAAGCGCGGCAGAGGCAGAACCAATAAGAGCACTGGCCCAAACTTCTAATAAGGTTATTGCCATTGGCGCTTCCACCGGAGGAACAGAAGCTTTAAAAAAAGTTTTAATCAAGATGCCGCCTAACTCACCTGGGATTGTCATTGTTCAGCATATGCCGGCTAATTTTACAACTGCCTTTGCCGCAAGGTTGAATGATATTTGTCAAATAACTGTGAAGGAAGCCCAGGACAATGATTCTGTGACTCCCGGGACAGCCTTATTGGCTCCTGGTAACTATCATATGATTTTAAGAAGGAGTGGCGCGCGTTATTATGTAGAGGTTAAAACCGGTCCGATGGTGCATCATCAGCGTCCAGCGGTGGATATTCTTTTTAAGTCAACGGCCAAGTATGCCGGCGCCAATGCTATCGGTGTAATTCTCACCGGTATGGGAGCTGATGGCGCCGAAGGTCTTTTGGAAATGAAAAAAGCTGGAGCAGGTACAATAGCTCAAGATGAGAAGTCATGTGTTGTTTTTGGTATGCCCAAAGAAGCAATAAAGTTAGGCGCGGCTGATAAGATTGTTACTTTAGAATTAATAGCTTCAGAAATAATCAAGATGGTGTAGATATGAAAGATAATGATTTGACAGGTTTATTAGATGGAATGGCGCAGGAATTTCTCTTTCGGGACAGTAAGGATTTAGATATTCCTACGGCAGGTAAGCTTCTTAATCATTTGGAAAAAATTATTGAAGAAGCACAAAAAAAGAAAATAAGCCCAATTAAAAATTGTGCAGGAAGTCTCATTAATGTTTTAGAAAAAATTATTTTAAATGCCGTTAAGGATAAGGAAAAGGCGGCAAAATTATTTGAAAGCGGCATTTATTTGATGCAAGAAATTGCTGATAGTTATAAAAATACCGGCAAATATAAAGGAAACATAAAAAAATTCCTTGAAAAAACAGATGCTGTTATAGGTGATGCTATTTCCGAGAATGCTGTTTCTGAATCTAATGTTCCTGAAAATAATGCTGCCACTAAAACTGGCGCACCCGGTGAAATTCCAGAAAAGAAAATTTCTAGCAAGGCCGAAGAACCAATCCAAATTCAAGATGAATCATTGACAAGGGACTTTATTGCCGAGGGTCTTGAATATATTGAGGAGATTGAAGTTAATATTTTAAATTTGGAAAACGAACCGGAGAATAAGGATTTTATTAATGCCATATTCCGGCCATTTCATTCTATTAAGGGAGTGGCGAGTTTTTTGAATCTGGAGAAAATACGAGGGCTTGCCCATAATTTAGAGAGTCTGCTGGATAAAGCGAGAAATGGTGAAATTGCAGTTACTCCATCACTCATTGATGTTGTTTTAGATGGTGCTGATGCGCTGAAAGCATTGATTGGCCAATTGAGGGATATCCTGGAAGGGAAAAAAGGTGAGTCGGTTGATTTAGATATTCCTTCACTGGAATTAAGAATTCATAAAATCGAACAAGGTTTTGATACTGAACTGGGAGCAAAAAAAATTGGCCAAATCCTTGTGGATGATGGATTCATCTCTGAAGGTACACTGGAACAGACTTTAAAGCTTACGGAATTATCACCGGATAAAAAACTCGGCCAGTCATTAATTGAGGAAGGAATAGTAAAACCAAAACAGGTAGCGCAAGCTTTACGCAAACAGGTCGACCAGGTTAACGATTTAACAACGGTTAGGGTTGATACGATAAAACTTGATGATTTAATTGACATGGTTGGTGAACTGGTCATAACGCAATCAATGATTCAGCAGGATTTGAAAAATCAGTTGAATGCCGATAAGGGTTTGACGCGCAATATTGCACAATTCTTCCGCATAACGTCATCTTTGCAGCGGGTTTCCACAAGTATGAGAATGATTCCCATTAAGCAAACTTTTCAGCGAATGTCGCGTTTAGTGAGAGATTTGGCGAAGAACGCGGGGAAAAATATTTCAGTGGAACTAGTCGGGGAAGATACGGAAATAGACCGCAACATGGTGGATGAAATTTACAATCCTCTTGTGCATATGGTGAGAAATTCCGTTGACCATGGATTAGAAACTTCTGAAGAAAGAGCAAAGTCGGGCAAACCGGAAAAGGGAATGATCACGTTGAAAGCTTATCACCGGGGAGGGAACATTGTCATTGAAATAGCAGATGATGGCAGGGGTCTCGATAAAGAAAAAATATTAAATAAGGCTATAAAATCAGGAACTGTCCAAAATCCCGAAACAATTACAGATTTAGAAATTTACAAACTCATTTTCCTGCCCGGCTTATCTACCGCAGAAAAGGTTACAGATGTTTCCGGACGTGGCGTAGGTATGGACGTAGTGAAGCGGGCAGTAGAAAAGCTAAGGGGCAAAATTGAAATCGAAAGTAATCTTGGTTGCGGGACTACTTTTATTACAAGATTTCCTCTGACTTTGGCGATTATTGATGGTATGATAGTGAAAGTAGGAACGGAGAGCTATATATTGCCGACAATATCGATCCGTCAGGCATTGCGTCCGGTGCGTGAAAATTACAACAATGTTGTTGGCAGGGGTGAAATGATAAATGCGATGGGTCAACTTATGCCCTTGATTAAACTTTACGAATTGTTTAATATTGAACCTGAGTATAAAGACCCTTGGGATGCGATTGTTGTAGTAGTTGATTCTGAAAGCGGCTCAAGGTGTTTAATGGTGGATAAAATAATAGGTAAAGCGGAAGTTGTTGTTAAAAGTCTTGGTGAAGGCCTGAAAAATGTTAAGGGCATAGCAGGCGGGGCCATACTAGGCAATGGGCGGATTGGTCTAATTATAGACACGGAAGGTTTATTTGATCTAAGTGAAGAATAATTAATAAAGCAGGCAGCTAACTTTTTTTTTATTGGAAGAAAAACAAAGAATATTAAGGTGAGGTTAAATTATGGTTGAGAAAAATATTAAGATTTTAGTTGTTGATGATTTTGCTACGATGAGAAAAGTTGTGCGCAATTTATTAAAACAAGTCGGATATGAAGACATTGTAGAAGCTGAAGATGGGGTGATGGCGCTTCGAGCGCTGAAGTCGCAAAAAATTGATTTTGTAATTTCTGATTGGAATATGCCGAATATGTCAGGGTTAGAATTACTTAAAGCTGTTCGTGCTGATGCTGATTTGGCCAAAACACCATTTCTCATGGTAACTGCCGAAGCTTTGCAGGATAACGTTGTGGCCGCTGTGAAGGCCGGTGTGAGCGATTACATTGTGAAACCATTTACTGCTGAGGTTTTAAATGAAAAAATAATGAAAATAACGGAAAGTATAAACAAATAATATAAAATTTCATGATAATGATAGGGGAAGGTAAAGTATGAACGTTAAATTTATTAATCCTTTTTTGGAAGGTACGACTAGCGTGCTAAAGACAATGGCTTTTGTTGAACCACGTGCAGGGAAACCTTATCTAAAGGTGGATAGCTTGGCTAAGGGAGATATTTCCGGTATTATCGGTTTAACAGGCTCAGCTACTGGCTCACTGGCCTTAAGCTTCAGCCAGGGTGCGATATTGAAGATTGTTTCCAATATGCTTGGTGAAGATTTTAAAAGTATGAACGACAGTATTAAAGATGCAGTTGGAGAAATTACTAATATGATTTCAGGTGTCGCACGGAAAAATCTGGAAGCTGAAGGTTTTTACATTCAAGCTGCTATTCCAACTGTAGTAACCGGGTTAAATCATTCTATAACCCATGTTATGGGCGGCCCCAGCCTCATCATTCCTTTTGAAATTGATGAGGGTACATTTGTCGTTGATGTATGTCTTACGGAATGATTTTGTAGTTGGCTTAATTGATATATTTGTTATTTACTCTTTGGGTTGCAGGACGATCACGCTTATTCTTCTGTTGCGAGGGTCACGTGGTTCAAGCGGTATGAGTAATTCCTGATCGGCATAACCAACTACGCGCGCGATTCTTGATGGCTCTATTCCATTATCTTCCAGCTCCCGCCTTGCCGCGGAAGCTCGTAATGAAGAAAGTTCCCAATTTGTTGTTTGACCTCCTCTAAAAGGTGCGGAATCAGTGTGACCTTCCACGACAATCTTTCCTGGTATTTCTTGTAAATTAGCCGAGACAAGCTTAAGTATTTCTTTCGCTCTCGCAGTTGGCACAGCAGAGCCAAGATGGTACATGACTGAGCCTTCCGCATCAATGATCTGGATTCGAATACCACCTTCAATTACATCCACCAGTATTTGATCCCGAATACCTGCCATTTTATCATCGATGGCGGCTCTTAATTTTTTAACAAATGCTTCGTCTTTAACATCGATATTCTGTTTAGCCTTTTTATTTTTAAAATCTTGTTTTTCTTTACCTTTGGTATCAGTGGTTGGGCCTTTTGTTGTTTCGCTACCCGGCTCACTAAGAAATTCAGGGGATGTTAATTTTTGTGTTTTACTTGTGATTGCTGAACTGCCGGATTCCTGGAATATGCTGTATTTACGAAAATATTCGGAAACTGCCATTTTTTTTTCATCGGAAGTCATGCTCAATAGCCATAGCAGCAGGAAGAAAGCCATCATCGCTGTAACGAAGTCAGCGTAGGCTACTTTCCATGATCCGCCATGGGGTGCGGCACTTTTGTTCTTTTTAATCCGCTTAATGATTATTTGTTGGGGTCGTTCATCCATATTCGCCTGTCAAAAAAATTATTTTCAATTATATGATATCGGTCGTCACATATTTTTCTTTACTTAACTTTGGTTGCTCGCAAACTATCTTCCATTTCAATAAATGACGGTTTCACTGTTACCGGTATAACACGGCGGCCAAATTCCACGGCTACTTTAGGGGCAGCGCCGCCGCCAATGAAGGCCAGTAAAGCAACTTTGATTACATTCAGGTATTGCATATCTTCAAGGGCAGTAAATTCCATGTTTTTGGCCATTGGGCCGACATATCCGTAACATAATAAAACGCCGATAAATGTTCCAACTAATGCCGCTCCGATGCTAGCGCCGAGAATTTCCGGAGGTTCCTTAATTTTTGCCATTGTTAAAATAACGCCTAAAACCGCTGCTACAATTCCCAGACCGGGAAGACCGTCTGCAACAATGCCTATGCTGTGTGAGGGCGTCAAGGCTTCTTCGTGAAGAGCTTCCAGTTCTTGCTCAATTAGTGATTCCAATTCATGTGGCGCGATTGTCGTGGTCATGACTGTGCGCAGCGTGTCAGTAATCAGATTGATCGCTTCGTGATTTTTAAGAATTTTAGGAAACTTTGTAAAAAGCGGACTTTCATTCGGAGTGTCAACATCTGATTCAATTGAGACTAACCCCTGTTGTCGAATTTTGTAAAAAATCCCATTCATCATCAGCAGAATTTCCATATAATCCTGTTTGGTGTAGGGCTTAGCTGTAAACATACGCACCATAGCAGAACCCACGGCTTTGATGACCTTAACCGGAGAAGCTATTATGAATCCACCTAGCGCCGCTCCGCCAATAATCATGAGTTCAACGGGTTGAAAAATTACCGACAGATTACCATGCTCTAAAAGGTATCCGCCAATAACCGATGCAGTAACTATTAAAATGCCAATAATAATAATCATGGATTGAAGGGATTATCTCCTCTTTTCCCGTAGGATTTCTCGCTCTGTTTCAAACACAAATCTAATAACCTCATCTCTTATGAAGTCGTCAATGCCGATAAATTGAACAGAAGTGTCATATTCAGGGTGTCGTTTGGATATTTCCACAAATTCTCCGTATAAAAAAAGGGCTACCGGTTTTTGCATGGAAAACATAGCCTTTATTTCCAAAATGTCACCGGCAGAAAATGATTTGCCCGTGTTGAAGCTTATACCGCCACCACCAATATTAACTTTCGTCATAGTAAGGCAGTTAAATCCTTCATGATGAATCGTCATCATCCGAATAATTTCGTCTAATTTCGCATTGATTGTTCTGAGCCATTCAGTAATTATTTGATCGTCATGATTGGGTAAAGACTTAAACTCAGCAAGAATTGATTCTCCCGCTACCCGGCAGCGGACAAATTGCTTTTGATTGAAATCAATTATTTTATATTCCAGCGGTATATAGGTATCGACACGTGAATATTCCCGTTGATCATTGACATCTTTGCTATTATCGCTATCCAAGAATAAACCTCATGAAAATATTAAATTTACATTTAATAATGCAAGCTAGGTGCCACTTTAATAAATATTTACTGGTGATGATAAATACTTCTAATCATCAATCCTGAAATTGTTTTTGTTTTTGAATATAAATTATACGTCAAAAAATTGGCTATGTCGCTGGCTATTTGACGAGATTTTGTTTCCATCTAATGTTAGGCTAAGGTATTATTGGTAAGTTGAACAAGCCCGCGAAGCGGAGGGTAATGAGAGCAATGATGCGGCGTTAATTTAAACTAATATTTTCTCAGTTTCTTCTGGTATGTAATTTGCTTTTGTATTGAAATATCAGAATATTTTTAAAAATATTAAAAATTGAAGAAGTGCTAAATGAGTTCAGGGAAAATTTATATATTTATTATTATAGTCTCGATATTTGTAACAGTGGGGTCGATCAAGGCGTCCGAAGTTCCCGCCGTTTATACTGTCCACTGTGCTTCATATCAAACTGCTGGCAAGGCCAATGGTGATGTTCAAAAACTATTGTCTTTAGGTTATCCCGCTTTCTATTCAGAGGTTGAAATAAAGGATAAGGGTAAATGGTATCGTGTTTACGTAGGGAAATTTGAGAACAAGAAAAAGGCTACCTTGCTTGCTCAAACATTGAAGAAAAATAAATTAGCCGGCGATTATGCCATCTTAAACATTTCTGCGGATCATTCTGTTTCACCAAAACAAGACAAAAATTTACCTTCAGCTACTTTGAAAAAGAAAAAGTCTCCAGCCGTAATTACAAAAGATGCCGACAAAACAACGAAAAAACCAGTGGTTTTGATTGAAGAAAATAATCAGACAAAGAATAAGAAAATACAAACGACGATGAAGATAATTGATGAGCCCAATTCAGGATATCCTCTATATGATAAGGCTTTAGGTGAAATGAAACAAAAGAACTATGCAGCGGCACTGGCAGCTTTTAAGGAATTTATTGCCCGTGAAGATACGAGAAATGATTGGGGAGAAAGATCTTTGCGCCATATGGCTGACTGTCATTATTATTTGGGGGAAAAAGGCAGCAAAGAACATCTTTTGTTTGCAGTTGAATTTTATAAAAATACCTTGCAGAGTTTCCCGGATCCAAAGAAGGAAAACGCAGCGACTTATTACAGGTTGGCAAGAACTTATGATTATTTAAAATTATACCCTGAGGCGATAAAGAATTTCGAATACCTTATCTCTAAGTATTCAAATTCTTCATATGCTTTAGAAGCAGTCTACCGAATCGGGGATATGCATTATAAACTGGGAAAACATGATAAGGCAATTGAAAAGCTGATAGCTTATTTGATAAAAAACCGTGGTGGAGATTACGCCAAACAAGCTTCTTATCTGATTGCTGATTGTTACTATAAAACAAAGCAATCGGCTAATGCAGAAGTATGGTTTCGCGATGCCCAGAAAAAATGGTCTGACCTTATCGATATACCGAAAGAAGTTGTTATGGATTTTGGAATGCATAAATATTCAATGCGCCGTTATGATGAAGCAATAAACATATTTTCTTTCTATGCAAACATGTATTCTCAAGATGAGAAGTTGAAAGAAGTATTAATGCTGTTGGCAAATTCATATAAAGCAGCAGGTCAGATTTCCGCCGCCCTGACAATTCTAAATTTAATCATAGATAAATATCCGGAAAGTAAGGAAGCTAATGAAAGCATCATGCTGATGGCCTCCTTGGGGTTGGATAATCCCGGCGTGAAAGTAGTATCATCCTTGAAAAATATTCATTATTACAAGCAGCCGATAGATGCCTTCGATACAATTCTTATGAAGAGCTCTACAGGTGAGATTGCCGAATTGGCGACACTAAAAAAAGCCGATGCTTTACAAAAAAAACTTCACAATAAAAAAGCTGCGGATGTATATTTAGAATTTATAAATATGTATCCTTCAAGCAAGATGGTAGATGAGGCCAAAACGGGATTCAAAAAAGCTTCAGCCGGTTTGATCGATGATTATTTCGCTAAAAAAGACTATCTGGCAGTAGCTTATATATATTTTAAAGCATATAAATCTGTTCCAGTGCAGCCTGATGAATATAAGCAATTAAGCAAAATCGCTCTTAGTTTGAAAGAATTGGGACTGACTGAAGATTATCTTAATCTCTTAAAGGATTATAGAAAAGTCGGCAAAGATGAACAAATATTGAATAGAGTAATGCTTGATATAGCGGAAGGACAAATGGTTCAAGCTAAGTACGACGAAGCTCAAAAGACACTGGATGAATTGATCAGTAGGCCATCGGTAAAAAACAGCGGCTTAATGACAGCGATTCGAAAGAATCAGGCCGTAATATCTTATAGAAAAGGGTTATATGATAAGGCAATTGTTAATTACGATGCTGTTGTCCGTTCCGGGCAGAATATTCAGGATCCCGCCCAAACATATTGGCAATATGCGAGTTCGTTAAACCAGCAGAAAGAAAGTTCTCTGGCGTTGCAGAATTATTTGATTGCTGTGAAATATTTCAATCAGGATAAACAGCCTGATGCAAATCAAGGAGCTGCTTATAACGAAATTGGCGATTTGTACTTTAAAACAAAAAACTTTAAAAACGGTTTGGAAATGTACAACTCCGCTTTGAGCAAGTCCAATGATCCGGAACTAAAATTCTGGTCACAATTTTATATAGGGAAGTCCTATTTAAAAATGGATAAGAATGCCGATGCTGAAAAAACATTCACGGAAATTAAAACTCAGTCCGGACCCGATGGATTTTGGACTAAAGTTGTCGATTACTATGTTGAAGATCAGAAGTGGTGGGAAAAATACGGCGAGAGGTTAAAGCAATAACCCCTCTGAAAGAAGTCTAATGCAAGATATATCTTTGCTTCAGAAATCATTTGAAAGTTTTAATAAAGCCACCGTGGAGCTTGAACGTGCTTATGCCCGCCTGGAAGAACGGTTCGCAACACTAAATAAAGAGTTGGAAGAAAAAAATATTGAGCTTGTTAAGACTGTTGAAGAAAAAGAACAGACAAGAAATTATCTCCAGAATATATTAGAGAGCTTAACTAACGGAGTGGTTGTGACTGATGTTGCAGGTCAAATCCAGACTTTGAATTCCTGCGCTGAAATGTTTACGGGTGGCAGTCAGACCGAAGTTATAGGGCAACACATAGGCATTCTTTTTGGAGGCATGGCTGTTAATGACTGGCAAAAGATTGACCTGGCTGAATACGCTAAGGGGGAAGCGGGGCATAAAGTAAAAATCAATAGCCGGACTCTGGAAATATTTTGTTCACCTTTTAAATCGCCAAATGGCAAGACAATAGGCAATGTCTTTGTTCTGCGCGATATAACGCGGATAGAAAAACTCGAAGACATGGCTAAAAGAACGGAGAAGTTCGCGGCTATGGGAGAAATGGCGGCGAACATCGCCCATGAAATTCGTAATCCACTGGGCAGCATCGAACTATTCGCGTCGCTTCTTTTAAAAAATTTATCCCAGAAGAAAGATCAGGAGCGGGCAATCCAAATTATTTCATCAGTAAAAAATGTTGATAATAAAATTTCCAATTTGCTTCTGTTTACGCGAACGCAAAGTCCCAAAATGAGCAAAATTGATTTGCATGAAATCTTATCCAAAGTCATCGATTTTTCCGAGCAAATTATGGAGCAGGGTGGCATCAGTGTTTCGGCAAAATATGCTTGTGAGCATGCATATATTGATGGAGATGCGGAAATGCTCAAGCAAGTCTTTTTAAATATAATATTAAATGCCCAGCAGGCTATGCCGGAAGGAGGTACATTAGCGATTGTGTCAAGTACTTCCGCAAACCTTATTGGTCAAAGAGAATCTCAGGTGGTAGAAATAGTATTTCAGGATTCCGGCCCAGGAATTCCAGAGCAAAATTTATCTAGAATATTTGATCCATTTTTCAGCACGAAAGAAAGTGGTTCGGGATTAGGCCTGGCTATAGTTCATAATATTATCAATCAACATAATGGGTCAGTAAGCATTGAAAATGCAATACAGGGCGGTGTAGCCGTAAGTATCAATTTTCCGCTTGTCCAAAAAGATGTAAAGATTCGGGAGCTAAAATAAATGTCTAGTGCGGAAAGATTGCTGATTGTTGATGATGATCAATCGATGAGATCGGCTTTATTTGAATCTCTAAGCAGTTGTGGTTATGAAGTAGATACTGTGGAAAATGGCGCGGATGCTTTAGTGAAATTCAAAGATGGTCAATATGCCGTGGTTGTTACGGATATGCGCATGCCCAAGATGAGCGGTATGGATGTTCTAAGAGGGGTAAAGAGAATTTCGCCGCAAACACCGGTTATTTTGATAACGGCATATGGAACTGTAAATACTGCGGTCGAAGCGATGAAAGAAGGTGCTTCTGAGTTTATCATGAAACCTTTTTCTTTGGATGATCTGGAATTTGCCGTAAAAAACGTTTTGGCGGCAAGCGCTTCAATCAAAACTGAAAAAGTAGATGATGAGGCAAGCGGAAATATTTATCCTGTTAAAGAAATTATTACGAAGGATAAGAAGATTATTGCCATTATGGAAATGCTGAAGAATGTGGCTAAAAGTAAATCCAGTATTTTAATTCAGGGAGAAAGCGGTACAGGTAAAGAATTATTCGCCCGTTATGTATACCGTCACGGCAATCGTCGGGAAATGCCTTTTGTGGCGGTAAATTGCGCCGCTATTCCAGGGCAGCTCTTAGAGAGTGAAATGTTCGGCTTCGAGAAAGGATCTTTCACCGGTGCCGCGGTAAAAAAAATAGGTAAGTTTGAACAGGCCAATGGTGGCACTCTTCTGTTAGACGAAATTTCCGAGATGGATATCCAGTTGCAGGCAAAACTATTACGGGTGATTCAAGAGTCAGAAGTTGACAGGATAGGCGGGAAAATGCCCATACCCATTGATGTCCGAATAATAGCGACAACTAATGCCGATCTGCAAAATAGCATTTTGCATAAAACTTTTCGCAGCGATCTATACTACAGACTAAATGTGATTCCTGTCGTGATTCCTCCCCTGCGGGAAAGAAATGGAGACGTTATTTTACTGGCGGAGCATTTCATTAAGAAATATAGTCAGGTAAATGAAAAAAAAGAACTATTGCTGACAGATGAAGCCAAAGCAAGCCTTAAAGCGTACTCGTGGCCGGGTAATGTGCGGGAATTGGAGAACATAATTGAAAGAGCGGTATTAATTTGTAACGAAACAACCATTACTCCTCAATATTTATTTTTAGAAAAAGTGACTAATGGGTCAACTAAAGAGCATATTTCAACAACTGATAAATTAGAATTTAATAATAAAGAAATTAAGGGAAGCGATAAAAATGAGACTCTCTATGATATGGAAAAGAGTATGATTTTTGACACTTTGAATAAAGTTGATTGGAATAAAACAAAAGCTTCAAAAATATTAGGCATCAGTGTTAGAACAATGAGAAATAAATTGCATGAGTATGGGATCAGTGATGATCAGGGGGAAGATAAATGATATGTGATCTTGGTATGCGAATTGCAGATTATTAGGCGAGAGGTTTAGATATGGAATCATTGTTCGGTAAGACATTTAATCTATTATCCACACTAGTTGGGTATCGTTCAGAACGTAATAAGCTAATTACTTCAAATATCTCCAACTTAGATACACCAGGGTACAAACCAGCTGATTACGTTTTTAAACAGGATCTGCAAAAAGCCATGGATATAAGGATTCATTTAACTAGAACTAAAGAGAAACATTTTCCTAATGCCACGGACGAAATTACCAGAAACGATTTTAAAATGGTCAAATCTGAGGAAAAAGTCGATCTGGATAAAGAAATGGGTAATTTAGCTTCAAATCAATTAATGTATAATTTAAGTGTTGAACTGCTGGCACGAAAATTCAGGGGTATCAGGAACGTTTTGTCGGAGGTTAAGTAAGATGGAGTTTTTTACAACTTTTAAAATATGCTCTGCAGGGCTTTCCGCACAGAGGGCCAAACTGGATGTCATTACGAGTAATATTGCTAACGTCAGTACTACCAGCACTCCCGAAGGCGGTCCTTATAAAAGAAAAATGATAACTTTTTCGGCAGAACCTTTAAAGGAAGGCTTTGACAAATCACTTGCCGATGCCGTTCGTATCGTAAAAGTGCAAAATGTGGTCGAGGGAAAGGATGGCTTTAAAAAGATTTTTGATCCTGCTCATCCTGATGCAGATAAAGACGGATTTGTGACACTGCCAAACGTCAATATAATGCTGGAAATGGCTGATTTAATTACTGCCAGTCGCGGTTATGAAGCCTGTGCCACGGCTTTTGACGCTGCAAAAAATATGGCGCTTAAAGCCATGGATATCGGTAAATAAGCAAAATTAATCTGGAGAGTTTAAAAAATGAAAGATCTGATAATCCAAGGTGGTTTGAAGCCGGCGGGAATCGAGCCAAAAAAGCCGGATGATGGAAAACAAGTTGGAAGTAATGCTTTCGGGTCAGTTCTTAAAGACGCCATTATGGATATTAACAAATTACAAACTGATGCGGATAAAGCAATTGCGAAGGTTCAATTGGAAGACGCTGGGTCGATTCATGATGCCATGATCGCGTTGGAAAAGGCGGGTATATCTTTTCAAGTGATGATGCAGGTTCGCAATAAGATTCTTGATGCTTATCAGGAAGTCATGCGGATGCAGGTATAATTTTTATTCTATTTTTAAACGGATACTATTATGGATTCAGTCTTACAATTTTTTACAAAGCTTTGGAATGGATTTGACGCGCTCGGCTCCGGGCGCAAAATGTCCATTGTAATGGTTATACTGATCACGTTAGCCAGCATCGTACTTATGGTTTATCTTACCAATCAAGTAGAGTACCGGGTGCTATTTTCAAATTTATCCTCGGAAGACGCGGGCAACATTGTCGGAAAGTTGAATGAAAAGAAAATACCCTATAAAGTGTCATCATCCGGGAACGCTATTTCAGTGCCCTCAGAAAAGGTATCAGAGTTGCGTCTGGAACTGGCAGCCTCCGGGTTGCCGCAGGGTGGCGGTGTTGGATTTGAGATATTTGATAATAAATCACTGGGAGCAACGGAGTTTGAACAGCAGCTCAATTACCGGCGTGCCCTGCAAGGGGAGTTGGCCCGCACAATCAATGGTCTGGATGAAATCCAATCCAGCAGGGTACACATCGCTCTGCCCAAAGACTCTCTTTTTTCGGAACAGCAAAAAAGACCAACAGCTTCTGTCACCCTTAGGTTGAAGTCTGGAAAAAACATACGCTCTGCGCAAATAGAAGGCATAGTCCATTTGGTCGCCAGTTCAATCGAGGGAATGAATCCTGAAGATGTAATGGTTGTGGATTCACGTGGTACCATACTATCTTCAAAACAAAATGAATCCAAGCTTTCCAAAATGACCGCTTCACAAATTGATTTTCAGAGAAATATGGAAAAGGATTTGGGGGGGCGTATCCAATCTATGTTGGAGAATGTTGTGGGAACGGGTAAAGCGGCAGTTCGGGTAACTGCGGAACTTGATTTTCGTGTAACTGAAAAGACGGAGGAAACTTACGATTCTGAAGCACCTGTCATTCGGAGTGTCCAGCGAAATGCGGAAAAGGTAAACGCTGTCGGGAAAACCGGAACTGTCTCAGAAAATCCCGAGAAAGAAAAGCTCGATGAAATTATTAATTATGAAATTAACAAAGTTGTGAACAAAACAGTAATGCCTGTTGGTGAAACCAAGAAACTGTCGATCGCTGTTTTAGTAGATGGTACATACAAGAAAAATGAAAAGAATGAAGAAGTATATCAACCCCGGACAAAAAATGAAATCGAATCGTTGGAAGACCTGGTGCGGAAATCGGCTGGTTTCAATTCTCAACGAGGTGATCAGGTTGTAGTTACTAATATGCCGTTTAAGAGAATTGAGGCTGAGGAAGCGGAGACTACAACATGGCAGGAGAAGGTAGAGGTGTTTTCGCCGTTATTAAGGTATGTTGGAATATTTGCGCTGATGGCCTTAATATTATTGTTCGTCATCATTCCTTTAATTAAAAATATTATGAGTGCTTCCCCTGAACCTCGGATTGCTGCGGCACGTGTTCCCGCGGGAACAGCGGCTGAAGCATATGCTCATAGGGCTACAGCGGAAATGCGGACAGCTGAGCAGGAGCGCCCGCTAACGGAAACTGAAATGACCCAACAAATGGCAAGGGCTGATTCCAAACAATTTGCCGACATACTCCGTAACTGGATGAAATAACCATAAAAAATATCAGATTTGATAAGGATTAGATTAAATGACAGGCGAAGAAAAAGCGGCAATATTGCTTTTGTCATTAGACGAAGATCTTGCGGCCGAAGTGATGAAAAATCTGCGGCCATCCGAAATTCGCAGGCTAGGCAAGCAAATGAGCCGGGTAACAAATATTCCTGCCGAGACGATCAGTAGCGTTGCCAAAGAATTTTGTACAATGGCTAAAGAACAAGGAGGGATGATATCGGTGCGTGATGGGGCATCGAAAAACCTGGTTGTTAAGGCTATGGGCGAGAAAGATGCCCAGAGTATTCTGACTGATGTTGGAAATGCGGCAATGGACAATCCGATTATTGAAAAGCTTCAGGAAATAGATCCTAAAGTGATGGCCGAGTTTACACGTATGGAACATCCCCAAACAATTGCATTAATCCTGGTTCATTTAAGGCCGGAAAAGGCTGCGGAAGTATTGGAACACTTTGCTCCGGCTATTCAATACGAAATATCCAAACGCATGGCTACACTAAAGAGTGTACCACGTGAATTCATTGAAGAAGTTGCTAGAACTCTGGAAAAAGAACTGGTCAGCGGTAATTCATCTGATCAGCAGATGGGAGGTGTTCACGCAATGGCGGACATTTTAAACAAAATGAACCGTTCTGCCGAACAAGCAATTATGGCTTCTATGGAGGATGCAGATCCGGAATTAGCAGCTCAGATTCGTAACTTTATGTTCAATTTTGATGATGTCTTGAAACTCGACGATAAGTCACTGCAGGAATTAATGAAGGAAGTCAGTGCTGAAGATTTATCCAGAGCTCTTAAGCTTGTGGATGAAGGTATGCGTGAAAAGATATTCAAGAATATGTCAAAGCGTGGTGCGGAAATGTTGAAAGAAGAAATAGCTCTTATGCCGCCCATAAGGCTTTCGGAAGTAGAGGCCAGTCAGCGCAAAATTGTAGAAGTCACGAAAAAACTGGAAGCAGAAGGGAAAATATTGATTTTGCGCGGTGATGAAAAAGATGGATTTATTTAAAACAAATGTAATTAAAGCTAAAGAGGTCATAAATTCAGGTAAGGCCATATGTCCTGCACCTTACTTGTATGGTGAGGAATGTGTAGATGATGGTGCGGGAGGAGATGAATACGGCGAAAAACAAACTGAACTCTCCGAACAGGATAGAATACAGGCACAGATAGAATTACGAATCAAAAAAGTGAGTGAAGACTTCTATAGAAAGGGGTTTAGTGAAGGTGCAGAATTACAGAAAAAAACTGCACTTCCCGCGCTTACTGCTGTTGCCACGATGACGCAGATGATTCCGCTGATTAAAAAAGAAATATTTGAAAAAACAGAAGAGCAAATAATTATGCTGGCTATAGCGATTGCCGAAAAGATTATCAATCAGGAAGTAGCGACTCGTAAGGAAATTATTCTGGGAGTTCTCAAGGGTGCGCTTAAAAATATTGCCGAAACCGATGGCATGAAAATAAGATTAAATCCGCATGATTTTCGCTATATGATGGAAGTAAAAAAAGATTTTTTACAATCAGTTGACGGTTTACGCAACGTAATATTTGAAGAAGATTCCTCCATAAAGAGAGGCGGAGCAATTGTTGAAACCATGTTTGGTGAAGTTGATGCCCGTTTGGAAAGTCAGCTCCATGAGATAAAAGTAGCCTTGTTCAATCACCAGACTTAAGTGCATGCGGGATCAATTATGAACACCGAGACAATTGATATATCAAAATTTGAAACTATTCTGAGCCGGATTAATCCCATTCGGGTTAATGGTAAGGTAAGTGAAATTGTCGGTTTGATGGTGGAAGGACATGGCCCTGCGGCCTCTATTGGGGATGTTTGCGGTATTGTTCCGTTAAGGGGTGGTCAGCCGGTGGAGGCGGAAGTTGTCGGTTTTAGAAAAGGGCGTGTACTACTCATGCCTTTAGAAACAATTCAGGGCTTGGGTCCTGGTTGCAAAATATTGTCCATGGGAAGAAAAGCTAGTATCGGCGTGGGTAATGGGCTTTTGGGTCGGGTGATAAATGGTCTGGGAAATCCTATTGACAATAAAGGACCGATCGAATTCTCCGATGAGTATCCAATTTATGCGGAACCGATCAACCCTTTGGATCGAGGCAGAATCAATGAGCCAATGGATTTAGGTATTCGCTCTCTCAACGCTCTTTTTACCTGTGGTAAAGGTCAGAGGATGGGTATTTTTTCCGGATCAGGTGTAGGTAAAAGTGTTCTCATGGGAATGATTGCGCGCAATACCAAAGCTGATGTGAATGTTATTGGATTAATCGGCGAAAGAGGCCGGGAAGTTCGCGAATTTATAGAAAAGAATTTGGGAGAGGAAGGACTGGCAAGATCCGTAGTTGTGGTTGCCGCATCGGATATGCATCCCTTAGTCCGCATGCGTGCGGCTTATGTGGCCACAGCCGTTTCGGAGTATTTCCGTGATCAGGGCAATGATGTGCTGTTAATGGTAGATTCCTTGACGAGATTTGCCATGGCGCAAAGAGAAGTGGGGCTGTCCGTGGGTGAGCCGCCGACAACAAAAGGCTATACTCCATCTGTTTTTAGCCTACTGCCAAAGCTTTTGGAACGTTCCGGTATTGTAGAAGGAGTGGGCAGCATTACCGGGCTTTATACAGTCTTGGTTGAAGGTGATGATTTTAACGAACCAATATCTGATGCGGCTCGCTCAATCCTTGACGGACACATTTCGTTATCAAGAAACCTTGCTAATAAAAATCACTATCCCGCAATCGACGTTTTACAAAGCATCAGCAGGGTTATGATTGATGTAGTTGAGAAGGAGCATAAGGCTAAAGCCAATGATATTTCAAATATTGTTGCCACTTATAATAAGGCCGAAGATCTCATAAATATTGGTGCGTATGTCAATGGTTCTAATCCGTCTATAGATTATGCAATAAAAATGATTGAAAAAGTCAACCCGTTTTTGAGACAGAATATTGATGAAAAAATTGATTTTGCGCAGTCCAGATCTCAACTATTGGATCTATTTAAATAATAGATTGTGAAATTATGTTTATTTTTAAACTGCAGTCAGTATTGGAATACCGGATAAATATAGAGGAAAAAATACATAATGAATTTTCGGAAAAAAAGCGGGAATTAGATACTCAAAGATTAGTGATGAAATCTCTAATTAATGAAAGGAACAATTTGATTGCCGAAATGCGAAACATGCAGGATAAGCTAGTGCCAGCCGATAATTTTGCCGTTCACTTTTCATATGTGAAGCAGGTTCGGGAAAATGAAAAGAAACAAAAGATTATTATTCACCAGGTTAAAGAAGAGGTTGAAGGCAAAAGAAAAGAATTGATTGAAGCGGTGAAAAAAAGAAAAATTATGGAAAAGCTCAAACAGCATCATACAGAAGAATATAATAGTAATTTAAGAAATTTGGAACAAAAGGCTTCCGATGAAATGTCTGTGCTGAAACATGGCAGGAGGGGAACATGAAAAAGTTTATTATTGTAGTTGAAATAATACTTTTGATTTTGATTTTGGCCAAGGTAGCATCGGTATATGGTTTGCTAAATAAAGGTGATATTTCTTCCGACACATCTTTAATAACTACCCAAGCCATGGCCCAGCAACCAAAAGAGACCAATGGTGTTGCAGTATCTGCCGCTGTGCCGGCCTCCAGCGCTCAATCTGCAGCGGCACCAAAGGAGAAGGATACTCTGGACGAAAACCTTACCAAGCAAAGGGATCTCTCGGCAGCTCTTTTGGCCAAAAAAATTGAGTTGGATAATCGGGAAAATGCCTTGCGTGCTGAAGAACAGCGATTGCTGACGTTGCGTAAAGAAATAACAGAAAAAATCACATTACTGAAAGGTCAGCAAGAAAAGTTAACGGCGATGTTCGATGCTAACCAGAACACTGATATTAAAAGATACAAAGAAATGGCCAAAGTATATGAAGCGGCGCCTCCGGCAAAGGCGGGAGCTATGCTGGAAAAGCTCGACATAAAAACAGCTGCAGGTATAACGATGAATATGAAAAAAGATAAAGCCGGAGCCGTTTGGGGTTTTATCAGTTCGCAGAAGGCAGTAGAAATTACCAAAGAAATTACGCGTTCGGGGAAACACTTACAAGAATGAATCACGGGAATATCCCCCAATAGTAGGTGGTGGTATTATGCCCTGCTTATGCGGCATAATTCGATCTACAAGTTTCAGTCGCAGATGAAACTCAGAGTTACGTATTTTGTCTCTGAAGCTTGGATCTCATTAGTAGGAAATATTTTCCCAATAATGAATTCAGGAAAAAATTATTTTTGTAAGTGCTATTAATTATGAGATAAATATCGAATTAATGTAGTGGCATGCTGATTGCAGATGTAAAATGGAAAAACTCTATTGAGAGATAAGATGGAACAGCCAATCGGAACATCAGTCGCAATAATTCCCAATACGGTCAGTAATACTGCCTCTCAGCAGAACGAGATAAATAATGAAGCTGATGGGGAAAATGCTGATTTAAAAAGCGTAGCGCCATTCCTTCAAGTTCTGAATCAACAGATAACCTTACTAAACCCAAGCATTGAATCGATAGATGAAAACAAAAATGGATTATCAAAGCAAAACCAGATGCTAGCCATGGTTAGGGAATTGGCTGAAATGAAAGGCGCTTTGCCTAATGGCAGTGGTGCTGCAGGAAAAACTAATCTCGATTTTGAAGGAGAGTTGAAAAATCAAATTTCCGTTACTGGGCTTAAGGAGTCGCTTGCGGGAGGGGGAAAAGAACAATTATTAAAAAATGAAGATAGTATAAATAATGCAAATAAATTGTCTGATCAGATATTTAAGGCTAATAACTTAAAAAATCCCGATAATCAAAGTCTGATTGATAATGCCACTAAAGTTACCGTCGGTAACGTAGCGGATAAATCAGGCTTAGCAAGCATGGTTGCATTGCAAACAATTTCTTCAGAAATGGCAGAAAAGTTAAAGAATGTATCGAAAGAAAACAATATTGTTGGTGAAAAGTATAGCCAGGATATTTCATCAAATTCCGTAAGTGTCACAAATAATGGAATGGCAAAAGTAAGTTCTCTTGATGATGTTTCTACAGGACAGATTATTGATCGAGTTGTAAGCGGGATCAAAGAAAATGTGAGCGCTGATGGAGGCAGAGTAAGGATTACACTAAGTCCTCCTTCTTTTGGAACACTGGAAATGGATGTTACGGTGCGTAATAACAAAGTGGAAGTAATCATTGTTGCCGATAACAAAGACGTGCAACAAGCTCTGAATAATCATATTGATCGTCTTAAAGGTTCTTTGCTGAATCAGGGTTTGACTATTGATCGTTGTGACGTGTTGATGCAGAATAACCGGGAAGGATATCCGCAGAATTTTAGTCACCAAACATTATATCGGGAGGGATCTGGAAAAAACAGCAATAACTCAAAAGAAAAGTATAGTGAAGAATTGAAACCTATAACGTCAGTCAATCCCCAGAACATAAATAGCCAAGCGCTTAATTCGGATAACATCAGTATCTTTGCATAAACTTCCATTATAATTTTAAGGGAAAAAGTTTCCACATCTGTAGGAATTCTTTTCCGTGAAGTCCTGAAGTGACTCCAAAAAAGCAGCGCAATCCGTAAGAAAGATATATAAAATTTTGGTTTTTTTTTTGTAAACTGATCTATACGATAAGTGTAACAAAGACAGTACCAACCAGTTATACGTAAACAATATAATGACTTATCTGTCTACAATCTGAGATGGACAGCTTAAAAAATTACCTGAAATATTTAACTTGTCACCTAGTGCGGGCTAATATGGGGCAGATAAATCTTGTGGCATTTCAATTGCAATATGGTCATTAAAAAAGAGCAATAATAGTTTCTGGAAGGATTAAAGGAGGAATTAAAATGAGTATAAGTGCTATAGGATCAAATATATTTAATGCTTCGACGGCATCGACTTCAGCGGCATCAACTTCTGATGTTTCCATGTCCTCTTTGTCAGCAGGAGATTTTTTAAAACTATTGCTCGTTGAACTTAAAAATCAGGATCCATCCAAACCAATGGATTCCGGTGCAATGCTTTCACAATTCAGCTCTCTTACTCAGGTACAGCAGGCACAGCAGACTAATAGTTACCTTCAGTCTCTTCTGCAAACCGAATTGGCACTAAGCAGCAGTCAGGCTGTGGGATATATAGGCAAAAAGGTTTCCTGTGCAGGCGACAAGATATCTGTAGCAAGTGGTACGGCAGGGACTTCAAAATTTACGTTGGCCGGTGATGCCGGCAAAGTATCAATATCAATTTTTGATGCCGCAGGGACTGCCGTAAAGACAGGCGATCTGGGAAGTATGCCCGCCGGCAGTTATTCATTCCAGTGGGATTGCAAAAACAATAGTGGGACAAAAGTTGCTGATGGAACATACAGTGTCAGTTTTTCGGCAAAAGACAGTGCTGGGAAAAGTATATCCGTGTCCACAGAAGGAACGGCCAGTGTGACCGGTGTTGTTTTCAGGAGTGGCGTTGCCTATCTGGTTACAGACGCTGGAGAAATACCGCTGAGTTCCGTAACGGGAGTAACTGGATGATTATTTATTATGTGGTTAAGGATAAAATAACTGAAGTTTATATTATTATTACCGATAAAGTTAATTAAGGAGGAGCCACCATGTTTTATACAGCCATTAGCGGTTTGAATGCCTTCAGACAGCAACTTGCCGTAATCAGTGATAACATTGCAAATAGTCAAACAGCTTCATACAAAGGCGGAGACGTTTCTTTTGCGGAAGTAATTGCAGCAGCAGGGAGTGTTGGCAGCGGCGTAAACGTACAGGATATTTCATTGGGATGGACACAGGGCGCAATTTCCAACACGGGTAACGCCAATGATTATGCCGTCACCGGTGCCGGATTCTTTGTAGTGCGAGATACTGCCGGAGGGACCGGTTATACTCGTGATGGCCAATTTTCATTCAACGCTACTGGGAGTATGGTCAATGCAGAGGGCATGACTGTGCAGGGCTTTGCAATAGATCCCATAACGGGAATTGTGTCCAATATATATAGCAATATTACCGTATCTGCTGCGCCAATTCCGGCAACGGCGACAACGTCCATGAACACGACAGTTAATCTCAATTCAGGTGCGGCAATAGGTGCGACTTCCGCTTTCTCTGCAACGGTAAATACTTATGACTCTCTGGGAAATGCAACTCCCGTGACTATAGCTTTTCAAAAGACGGCTGCAAATACGTGGTCTTATACGCCAACCATTCCTGCAGCTAGCGGGGCAGTCACCAGCGGTGCCGGAACTTTGACCTTTAACGCAGCGGGTGCTTTAGTAGCTGCGGCAGATCCGACAATTACTTTTACTCTTTTAAGCGGGGCTACTACACCACAAACGGTTACCTGGGATACTACTACTGCGGGGGCTACGAACGGCAGTCTTACTCAATATGCCGCATCATCAGCTCTCTATAGCATGACGCAGAATGGAACAGCAACAGGTCAATTGACGGGCATATCATCAGCAGACAGCGGTATAATCACAGCCTCATATTCCAACGGAATGACAAGGTCATTGTATCAGATTGCTCTGGCTGATTTTCAGAATTACGACGGCCTGAACAAATCAGGCAATAATCTATACAGAGATACGCCCGCTATAACGGGAGGTCCTATTCTCGGAGTTGCCGGAGTAGGTAGATTTGGCACCATGGCTTCGGGAAGCGTGGAGGCGTCTAATGTTGATATGGCCAAAGAAATGGCCAATATGATTCTAGCCCAGCGGTCTTATGAATCCTGCGCCAGAGTTTTCAGCACAGAGAGTGAGATGTTAAAAACAGTTGTTAACATGACCTAGTAGCCCGACAAAATTTATTTTTATCTAATTATTGCGGGTATAGTTTTAAAGCTTCAGGATGGGGGAAGCGAAAATGTCATCAATATACGGGATAGTTAATTCAGCACTAAGCGGATTAAACACCTATACATCGGCAATTGATGTTATAAGTACCAATATAGGCAATGTGGAGACTCCCGGATATTCCCGGCAGCGGGCCGTAATTCAGGCAACAGCGCCCATTAACACGGCAAACGGCATAATTGGAAGCGGCGTAGGAGTTACGAATGTCGAGAGGATTTACAACGCCTTTCTGGTTACGCAACTGCGCATGGCAAATGAGGACATGGGTAAATGGAGCGCACAGCAGGAAAGTCTTAATTCCATTGAACAGGTGTTTTCTAATTCAAGTGATTCCGGCCTCTCTTCCACGATGACTGCTTTCTGGAATAACTGGCAGAATCTGGTAAATAATCCTTCAGGTTCAACCCAACGTTCACTTCTTATCAATTCCGCGACTAATCTGGTCAAAGCATTTCATAGTATGAGTTCGCAACTGGTTGATATCCAAAAAGGGATTGATAAGAGCGTTGTGGAAAATGTGGCTGCAGTCAATCAGCTTATTCAGAAGATAGCCGATTTGAATCAGAATATTAAGCAATCAGGTGCAGCAGGGCAGAATACCAATTCCTACAAAGACGAACTTGATTTGCAGGTGGCAAATCTTTCCGATCTGATTAATATCAATACCTATACCAACACTAATGGTCAGATCAGTATTCAACTGGCCAGCGGTAAGCCTTTGGTGGAAGGTAATTCCACTTGGCTTCTATCCACGCAAACAAATGCCACAACGGGCCTCAAAGATATTACATGGCCTGATGGAAGTGCTGTTCCTCCCGTTGTTAATGGAGATATTACCGGCGGGAAACTGGGTGGCTATCTGGCTGTGCGTGATACCATGATAACGGACTATCAAGATCAACTAGATACATTAGCACGGTCGGCTATAGACGAAGTCAACTGGCTGCATACAGGTGGTTATGACGTAAGCGGTGACATTGGTGGTTTGTTCTTTTCCTCTGAAGCAACCCCTGCTGTGGCGACAACATCCATAAAGCCCGCGATTAATCTCAATTCCGGTGCGGCGATCGGTGACACTTTTTCTGCAACGGTCAACACTTATGACTCTAATTTAAATGCAATTCCGCTGAAGATAACTTTTACCAAGACTGCTGCAAACAATTGGTCCTGGGCAGCAGCCATTCCGGGTACAGCTGGTTCTACCGCCTCTAACGGGACTTTGGTTTTTACTGCCGCTGGTCAGTTAGTGGCGGGGACAGATCCGATAATCTCGCTTGTTCTTACAAATGGTGCAACCACACCACAAGCGGTCACCTGGGATCTTTATAGTGGTGCCCCTGGTCCTACAAATGGTGACCTGACACAATATGCGGCGCCCTCCAAAACCAGTGTTAATGCGGGAAACATTGCGGTCAATGCAGCAATCTATAATCCTCTCACAGGAATATCAGATACTGATTTGATCGCTGCGGCGGCAACAGCCACGGGAGCCCCCGGTAATGGTTCTAATGCCGCTGTCATTGCGGAGCTGCAAAACAGGCTCAACCCGGCACTGGGATTAGCGACATTCAGTAATTACTTCAGCGCGCTTACGAGTAAAGTTGGCTCAGCGGTCCAAACAACAAATGCCAATTACTCCTATCAATCATCTGCGATAAAGGCATGGACAAATCAGCGGGATTCGTATTCCGGGGTATCTATGGATGAGGAACAAACAAAGCTTGTTCTGTATCAAAACGCTTACACGGCCTCGGCCAAACTTATGACTATATTAGATGAAATGATGAAAACATTGCTCAACATGTAAGAATACATTTACGCTAAGCAGGAGAAAATATGAGAGTTACAAACAGCATGATGGTCAATAATATGTCCTACTGGGTATCGCAACAGGCAGATAAACTTCAAGACGCACAAACTGCAGTAGGTTCAGGCAAAAAAATTAATAAGCCGTCTGATGATCCCGGGGCCTCAGGACAGATACTCTCTGATCGTGTCAGCCTTTCGCAGTATGGTCAGTATGAATCTAATATTGCTCAGGCCAAAACATGGATAGACGCAAGCAGCGCAACGCTCAATACAGTTTATTCCACTTTGCAAAATGCGCGTAATGCTGTTTATTCAGCGGGCGGAACAGATCCTTTAGTTGAGCCAATTCCTACAGTCGCGACATCATCCATAACCCCTAAAATTAATCTCTATTCCGGTAAGGCAACAAGTGGCACTTTCTCTGCAAAGACTAACATTTATGACTCTGATCTAAAGGCAATTCCGCTGACAATAACTTTTACTAAGACTGCTGCGAATACTTGGTCATGGGCGGCAGCAATTCCTCCGGCAATGGGGACAATTGGTTCCGGTGGAAGCGGCAATGTGGTTTTTGACGCAGCTGGTCAGTTAGTGGCTGGTGCAGATCCGACAATTTCGTTTAATCTTATAGGCGGAGCAACAACACCGCAAGTGGTAACCTGGGATCTATATGATGCCGGTGCCACGAATGGTGATCTGACTCAATATGCCTCTAAATCCAGCATTGGTGACAATGCGCCAAATGTTGCGATTGGACTGCTGACAAACTTTTATAACCAGATTTTGACTTTAGCCAATTCCCAATATGCCTCAAGCTACATGTATGCCGGCAATCTATCCGATATAATGCCTTTTGCCAAAGTTGAAATAGACTCTGCAGGGGTGGCGGATAATATTGTCTATGATCTGGCCAGCGCCGCAACTAAGGCGGACATTCAAGTTATTAATTCAGCCGGTGTGGTTGTCAGGAATATTTTAGGAACAAGTTTTGTCGCATTGCCATTGCATAATACAATGGCATGGAACGGTCTTGATAATGCAGGCAATCCCCTTCCTGAAGGGGAATATAGTTTTATCGTTACTGCTTCTGACGCGACGGGTTCTATTGCCGCTTATCCCAGATATCGGGGTGATGACGGAGGAAAAGAAGTCCTTACCGGAGTGAATGAAAGGGTAGTTCTTAACAATAACGGGAAGGATATATTCAGTAGTATATTAAGCAATTTAAGTTTGGCAATCACTGCCATCACAAATGGAGAGTCCGGTGCCATCTCCATGGCTGGAGCAGCTTTGAAAGACAGCCTCACTGAGCTTGAAGCAAAACAGGTGGAATTGTCTAATGCCAGTGTCCAACTGGGAAGCGCAAGTACCAGAGTGCAACTGGTCTCAAAGAATACGAGTAACAGAATATCTGATCTGGAACTTGGCAGTCCGGAAGAGGCTGCAATCAAACTTCAGGCACAACAAACTAATTATCAGCAGGTGATATCTGTTACAGCCAATATTCTTAAAATGCCTAAGTTGACTGATTACATCTGACTTATTGGTGCTGTTTAACAACAAGATTATCCTTTTTTGCATCCGTCAAATATTTGACTTTTTGTCAAAAAAGACTTTTTATAATTATCGTCATTTATATCGTCCATCCATTCATCGCTGTAACTATTCTAAATATATAGAAAATAGCATATTTGCCATATAATAATCTCTGGTATAGTCTTTGCTAGATAGAAAATATGAAAAATATTTTCGACTAATGGAGCAGACTATGGCAGTCGCAGAAAAAGATAAAAAAGACAGCAAAGACGAGAATGAAGAAGAACAGGTTCCCGTAAAGAAAAAAGGTTCTCCGCTAAAAGGGATTATTATCGGTGTCGTTGTTTTAATCTTGCTTGCGGGTACTGGTGGTGCTGCTTATTTTTTTGGAAGTAAATCTGGTGCCTCTGGCGATGTGAAAAAATCAGCAGAGCAGACCAAACCACAGATAGTTGTTTTTTACGCTATGGAACCTTTCATTGTTAATCTTATCGATAATGAAGGAGAAAGATATTTAAAGGTAGTTATGCAACTGGAGCTTACCGATCAACCAGTTGCAGAAGAGCTCAATTCCGTAAAACCAAAACTAAGAGATGCCATACTCGATTTATTGTCCGCTAAAACATACAAAGAATTGACGGATCCTTTAGGAAAACAGCGTCTGCGTGATGAAATTGGCATGCGGGCAAATCTATATGCAACAAAAGGTAAGGTTACCAAAGTATATTTTACCGAATTTGTAATTCAGTAAAGTTAGACGAGGCAAAATGAGTAATATCCTTTCACAAGAAGAAGTAGATGCTCTGTTACGAGGTATTTCGGGCGGTGAAGTAGAAACCGAAGCGGAGGTATATCACGAACCTGGTGAAGTTATAACCTATGACTTAACCAGTCAGGATAGAATCATCCGTGGGCGTATGCCGACACTCGAGATGACTAATGAAAAATTTGCCCGTATGTTTCGCACTACACTTTCTTCTATTTTGCGTAAGGTTGTTGCCGTAACAGCAGTTTCGGCTGATATGATTAAATTCGGTGAGTTTTTAAAAACACTTCCAGTACCAACCAGTCTTCACCTTTTCCGAATGGAACCAATGCGTGGCAATGCTATTTTTGTTGTGGAGTCTAAAATAATTTTTACTCTTGTGGATATAATCTTTGGCGGGACTGGCCTGGAAGTTTATAAAATTGAAGGACGTGAATTTACCGCTATAGAGAATAACCTGATCAAAAAAGTGGTTTTGAACGCTCTGTCAGATTTGGAAAAATGTTGGAAGTCTTTGATAGATTTGAAAGTTTCATATCAGCGTGCTGAAATTAACCCACAGTTTGTGCAAATTGTTCCGCCTACGGATGTTGTTATTGTTATAAATTTTGAGGTTGAAATTGAATATACTTCCGGGGTCGTATCAATTTGCATTCCCTATTCTATGCTTGAGCCTATCAAAGAAAAATTGTCTGCCGGTTTCCAAAGCGAACAAATGGAGGTAGATAAAGGGTGGACTAACAGATTCAAAAATGGGCTTATACAGTCCAATGTGGAGATTTTAGTGGAATTAGGGCGGGCTCAGATTCATGGTAAAGACGTAGTGAATTTAAAAAAAGGCGATGTTATCCAACTGGAGCATTATGCTTCTGATCCGCTTGATATATATGTCGAAGGAGTAATTAAATATAAAGGGCACCCGGGAACTTTTAAGGGAAGCCAGGCCGTGCAAATATCTAAGGTAATCACGGGGAAAGAGGACGCCGAATATGGAACAGAATGAAATTGATGAATTGATGAAAGGGGGGAGCATGCCGAAAGACTCAGCAGCTCCGAATGATGAGAAATTAGGTTGGGATGATGTTAAGGATGAAATGGCTAAGTCACAGGGACCGTCTTCATCCAAAACAGAGGTGTCCAATGTTAACTTTGATGAGTTAAAGAGGACAAGGACTGATGGCAAGACGTCATTCAATCTGGATTTTATTCTGGACATTCCCCTGACCCTTACTGCTGAGTTGGGCAGAAGTAAAATGTTGATTAGCGAGTTGTTACAATTGGGACAAGGTTCAGTGCTGGAATTAACTAAATTGGCCGGAGAGCCAATGGATGTATATGTTAACCAAAGACTCATCGCGCGTGGTGAAGTGGTAGTAGTCAACGAGAAATTCGGTGTGCGTTTGACGGACATTGTTTCCCCCGCGGAAAGAGTCAATAAATTAGTGTGAGAGTAATTGAATATGGATACTTCTTCCCTTGTTTTTAATTTTTTTAGAATGATTGGCGCGTTGGCGCTGGTGCTGGGTCTGCTTTTTGGTGTGATGTATTTTGTGAAGCGATTCATGTCGCAGGTCGCTCCTGCCTCTGATAATCAGGCGCTGATCAATATAATATCCTCCAGATATTTGGGCCCGAAAAGCAGTATAATCCTTGTTGAGGTTTTAGATCGGCTCATTGTTGTAGGAATATCCAATCAGCAGATGACAACTTTGGCCTGTATTGATGATCCTTTAGCCATCGCCGAAATAAAAGACAAACGTGCAAATTATCCAGGTGTGAAATCTTCGGTAGATAAGATCACAAAGTATATATCTTCTTTAAATCTGTCTTCCGGCCAGCAAAAGGATAATCCCTCAAAATGAAAAATATCAAATTGATAATTATTGTATGTTTATTATGTCTGGTAGGATCAGCGATAATAACAACCGCAAGCGTTTATGCCGCTCAGAGTTTTTCTCTTCCCAACATCAGCCTGAGCATGTCCGGAGGAACGACTGAGCCGGAAAAAGTCTCTTCTTTGATTCAACTGGTAATATTGCTGACCATACTTTCTATGGCTCCGGCACTTCTGCTCATGGTTACATCTTTTACTCGAATTGTGATTGTCCTGTCGCTTTTAAGACATGCCCTTGGCACGCAGACAATGCCGCCGAATCAAATCATTGTCGGACTTTCATTGTTTCTCACATTTTTTATCATGTCCCCGGTTATTAATCGCGTAAACGATGAAGCGCTAAAACCCTATTACGAAGAGCAACTGTCAGGTCAGCAGGCTTTCGAGAAAGCCGCCGCACCAATAAAAGACTTCATGCTTAAACAGGTTAGAGAAAAGGATCTGGCTCTCTTTATCAAAATCGCAAAGGAAAAACAGCCGGCCAAGCCGGAAGATGTTTCTCTTACAACATTGATACCGGCTTTTGCTATAAGTGAATTGAAGACAGCATTCCAAATCGGTTTTATGATTTATTTACCTTTTCTTGTTTTAGATATGGTTGTTGCCAGTGTTTTGCTATCCATGGGTATGATGATGCTTCCGCCTATTATGATTAGTCTGCCCTTCAAGCTGCTTCTTTTTGTGCTTGTTGATGGCTGGTATTTAATTGTTGGTTCATTAGTACAAAGCTTCCGTTAGCTTAAAAAGGAAATAAATGACTACAGACACAGTTGTGGGTTTAATGGCTGAGACAATAAAAATAACACTCTTGATATCAGCGCCGATGCTGATTGTAGGTTTGATTGTCGGTGTAGTGATCAGTCTTCTTCAGGCGGTGACCCAAATCCAGGAAATGACGCTGGTATTTGTGCCAAAAATTGTTGCCGTTATGATTACACTGGTGGCTTCCCTACCATGGATGATTAGTTTGCTGATAACCTTTACTCAGAATATATTTACAAATATTCCTATGTATATAAAGTAAAGGTTAAAGAGAGAAAAGACAAAATGGAAGAAGAAAAAGGTGAGGCCAGTTTAAATGAGTTTACCATTCCTATCTGCCGAGCATGTAGAAGCTTTCATCCTTGTCTTTCTGCGGGTAGGTGCCATTATTATCACCATACCGGTGATAAGTGATACATCCGTTCCTCTGCAAATTAAAGCGGCTTTATCCATATTGATCAGTCTTATAATATTTCCGCTGGTACTGCCGAATATTCCCCAACCGGCAAATTATCAGGTTTTGATTCTGATGTACCGGATGGCAGGCGAAGTTATGATTGGCGTCATTATTGGGTTTTCGGCGAAATTTGTGTTTGCCGGAATTCAGATGGCCGGGGAGATGATTGGTTTTCAAATGGGATTATCAATGGCGAATGTCATTGATCCACTTACCAACCAGCAAGTGTCAACCATCGCCGAATTACAGTATCTCGTTGCCATGCTTGTATTTTTGACTGTTGACGCGCACCATATTTTCTTTTCAGCAATCATTCAAAGCTACAGTATTTTAAATCCCCTGACTTTTCATTTTTCCGGACAGCTAATGCAAAGCATTTTTGAATTTTCACAAGAGATGTTTGTTATTGCTATCAAACTGGGGGCGCCGATTATGGCTGTAATGCTTTTTACAAACGTTGGTCTGGGTATTATTGCCCGCACGGTTCCCCAGATGAATATTTTTATTGTGGGATTTCCTTTGCAGATAGCGATCGGTTTAATTTTTCTGGGATTGACCGCGCCTTTGTTAGTAAAAATGACACAATCACTTTTTACAGGATTGGAATTAAAGATAGTATCGCTTTTACGCTTAATGTGAATGAGCAGCAAAGGTCTTATGATATATTTAACAAATACATATATATGCGATATTAGCGATGAATCAAAATAACGAAATATTGACACTTTTGTCATTAAACCGACAGGTAATAGCAAGTTGCTTTCAAAAAATATGAATTTTTGAAAGTTTACTTGGTATTATGCACAGTAAATCAACCGTTTAATATTTGATAGCTACTTGGTACAATGTATGGCTGAAAGCGAAGAAGGCCAGGAAAAAACTGAACAGGCGACAGGGAAACGCCGCGAAGAAGCACGTGAAAAAGGGCAGGTAGCTCGTTCTGCTGAACTTGTATCCGTAGGAATACTGGTTGCTTGCCTGATATATTTTTATTTTGGAACATCCGGATTGCTTAAGAACGTCATGGAATTGATGACATCTGGTTTCCGTGCTGCGGGCAAAGGTGATATTACACAGGCAAGCATAAATGGAATTTTTGCCACATATTTATTTAAAGGATTTATAATTCTTTTTCCCTTGATGCTAACCGTACTTATTGCCGCTATTTTATGTAACGTTCTGCAGGTTGGACTGATGTTCTCTACAGAATCACTGGAACCGAAATTATCAAAGATTGATCCAATTAGTGGGTTTAAAAGACTATTTTCTCTACGCTCCATAATCGAGCTGATAAAAAATATCTTTAAAATGTTTATAGTAGGGGTTGTTGCCTATCTGGTTATTAAAAAAGAACAAGATAATATGTTCAATCTTATGGATCAGAGTGTTTGGGGAACAATGGTTTATTTGGGCAGCATCAGTTTTAAAATAATACTGACGGTAACGATAGTATTAATAATTCTGGCGATTTTTGATTACATTTATCAGCGCTGGGAATATGAGAAAAGCCTGCGGATGACAAAGCAGGAAGTTAAAGATGAGTTTAAGAACACAGAAGGTGATCCTCTTATTAAGTCCAGAATCCGCCGTCTGCAAAGGGAAGCCGCCCAAAAACGAATGATGGCGGCGGTTCCTAAGGCCGATGTTATCATCACTAACCCGACACATTTAGCAATCGCGATAAAATATGATCCCGATAATATGCAGGCTCCGGTTGTAGTTGCCAAAGGAGCTGATTATATTGCGGAAAAGATCAGACAAATTGCTGAAGAAAACGATGTCTTAATAGTTGAAAATAAGCCTCTGGCACAGGTATTGTATAAGACTGTTATGGTAAATGATTTTATACCGGAAACAATTTATCGTGCGGTTGCAGAAGTGCTGGCTTACGTTTACGACCAAAAAAAGGTCAGGCTATTCGGATAAAAAAATATGGCTAATTCAGAAGCAATAGGGAACAATCCATTTATAGATAGCGCCAGATCAAGCTCGGCGATGATGGCTATGGGAGTGGTCGGCATTCTCATGGTTATGATTATTCCTATTCCTACTTTTTTTCTGGATATTCTTTTGTCTTTCAGTATTACTTTGTCCATAATTATCCTTTTGATGTCCATGTATGTATTAAAACCACTGCATTTTTCTGTATTTCCTTCCGTCCTGCTGATTGCGACATTACTTAGATTGTCACTCAACGTGGCTTCAACAAGATTGATTTTATTGCATGGCAATGAGGGAACCGCTGCGGCAGGTCAAGTAATTAAAGCATTCGGGACATTTGTGGTTGGTGGTAACTATGTAGTTGGCTTAATTGTTTTTATGGTATTGGTCTTGATAAATTTTGTTGTTATTACAAAGGGCGCAACCCGTGTGGCGGAAGTAGCGGCGCGATTTACTCTCGATGCCATGCCCGGAAAGCAGATGAGTATTGATGCCGATTTGAATACTGGTTTAATTACAGAATCCGATGCCCGCCGCCGTCGTTCAGAAATTGAGCAGGAAGCCAATTTCTACGGGTCGATGGATGGTGCCAGTAAATTTGTGCGCGGCGACGCGGTCGCTGGCATTATTATTGTTTTTGTCAATATCATCGGTGGATTAATTATCGGTGTATTGCAGATGAATATGCCGTTGGCTGAGGCGGCTCGTAACTATACTCTTTTAACTATTGGTGATGGTCTGGTAACTCAAGTGCCAGCGCTTATAGTATCTACTGCCGCCGGTATGTTAGTTACAAGGACTGCAGCGTCAACTGAGCTGGGGGAAGAAGTAAAAGCTCAGTTGTTCATGCAACCACGGGCTATCGCCACAGCGGCGATAATACTTTTTATCTTCGCCCTGGTTCCGGGAATGCCCAAAATATCTTTTATTCTAGTTTCGGCAATTATAGCTTTTTTAGCTTACCGGATAGTTCGTAATATAGCTCAGACCAAACAAAAAGAGGAAGAAGCCGTGCAGGCAGCGCCTACCTCCGTGGATACGATAGATACAATCGCGCCGCTTGACACTTTAGGACTGGAAGTAGGTTATAGCTTAATTCCCATGGTAGATGCCTCGCAGGGGGGGGAATTGTTGCAGAGGATTAAAGCCCTGCGCCGCCAACTTGCTACTGAAATGGGTTTTATCGTTCCGGCGATTCACATACGTGATAACCTGAAGCTCAGGCCTGATGAATATAGTGTGTTGCTTCGAGGCGTGGAAGTAGCTCGCGGGAGTGTTATGCTTGGACATTATTTGCTGATATCGGCTGATGACAAGGAGCTCACGGTTAAAGGGATTCCCACCAAAGAACCTGCTTTCGGACTTCCCGCCATGTGGGTTACTGAAAGGGAGAAAGACGCCGTTCAGATGAAGGGGCATGTTGTTGTTGAACCTGCGACCGTAATTACAACTCACTTAACTGAGCTAATTAAAACTTACGCTGATGAAATACTTGGTCGTCAGGAAGTGCAGGTATTACTGGACAATCTGGAGCAACTTTATCCGCGGGTTATCAAAGAAATTGTTCCCAAAACAGTTCCGGTTAGTTTGGTACACAGAGTTCTTCAGCGTATTTTGCGGGAACGTATTTCCATTCGTGACTTGCTTACTATCATAGAAACAATTGGTGAATATGCTGCTACTACCAAAAATGCCGACATACTTACCGGGTATGTAAGGCAGTCACTGGCGCGGGCAATTACCAAACAATACCAGGATAGAGACGGTAATATAACAGTAATGGTTATGTCGCCGGATATCGAAGATAAGATCAACCGTTCTATTCAGCATACTGAACATGAATCATTCATTTCTCCTGATCCAAACATAGTAAAGAAAATGGTTAGCAATTTACAAAAATTAATAACCATTTTTATAGCAAGTGGTCTGCAACCGATAATTCTATGTTCTCCGAATAATCGAATTCATTTTCGCAAAATATTGGAAAAGTTTTACCCCAGCATGGTTGTTTTGGCGCACAATGAAATATCACGGGAAGTAAATGTTAAATCTGTAGGGATGGTAGAGTTATAATGCCAAGTTGCTTTCAAAACCACGTCGCAGATACCCCCACGGTGACCTTTAGGTTATTCAGGGTGCTGCACGAACTAAATAAACTATGAATTTTTGAAAGCTTAGTTGGCATTATGCCCGGTAAATTAACCTTTTAATGCTTGATATCTACTTGGTATAATATGCAAGTTAAACGTTACGAAGTTTCCAGCATCAGTGATGCACTGGTAAAAATTAAGAATGATTTAGGCCCGGATGCTATTATTCTTTCTACCAAGAAATTAAAAGGTGGGAAGGAATCTGTATTTGAGGTGATGGCGGCGCACGATGAAAAAATAAATTTGATCAATAATATTTCTGGAGATGTTCTGCCGGAAATTAGTTCCCGAATAACCCAAAAGCCTGAAGACGTAATTACTTTTCTGCGAGGTGGAATAAATGAACTCAAAGAAATAATAAATTCACCACAAAGAGATAATTCATTGCACCTAGAACTTGCTGAAATAAAAGAAACCATGGATAATTTTTTTGATCTTTTGGGGATGCGCAAAGGGAAAGCTTCACAAGATATAAATAAGAAAATATATTTTCATTTGCTTAGTCGTGGTTTTTCCCGCAGCAGCGCCTGCCGGATAGTTGAATCGGTAAATCAGGAATTGTCTTCTTTGACGGATTTGAGCGAAAAAAATGCTTTGAGAGTTGTGGAAGATTATATCATTAAGTCAATGCCTATGGCACGGGGAGGACACGATCGAAAAAAGATTAAAGTATTTATTGGTCCTACCGGTGTTGGAAAGACAACAACGCTGGCCAAAATGGCTGCGCGTTATTCAATAACGAAAAAGATGAAGGTTGGTTTGGTTACAACTGATACCTTTCGCATTGCCGCAACTGAACAACTTGGCACATATGCCAAGATTATGGGTCTGAATATGGAAGTGGCATCCACTAAAGAGTCTTTTCAGAGAGCCATCCGGCTTTTTTCCGACAGGGATGTTATTCTTGTCGATACACCAGGGCGCGGACGTATTGATGACGGATATATGAATATTTTGGAAAATTGTACACCTCATGATAATACGGAAACTAATTTACTGGTCAATGCGACGGCAAGCGAAGATAATTTTCAGGATGTTCTCTCGAAATATGCAACAATTAATTTTGATAATCTTATTGTTACTAAAATCGATGAATCAAGGCGTTTCGGTATTCTTTATGATGTGATCAACAAAGTTAAGAAACCGGTCACCTATCTTACTTGCGGACAAAATGTTCCGCAGGATATTGAGGAGGTGACACCTTCAAGAATGGCACATTTAATTATGAGTAATGTTGTAAATTAACTGATAGATAATAAAATACTTGTAAGTGAAAATATTAAGCTAATACCAAGTTGCTTTCAAAACCCCGTCGCAGATAAACTTCAGGGTGTTGTGCGGGATAGTTAGATCAAACAGTTTCAGGTTCTGAAACTGTGGTCTCACTAAATAAAGTATGAATTTTTGAAAGCTTACTTGTTATTATGCCTGGTAAATAAACCGTTTAATGTTTAATAGCAACTTGGTATAAGGAGCTCTATGATAGCGGACCAAGCTTCAACTCTTCGTGCATTGAGAAAGAAAGAGCAAAATTTAGTTACAGGGTCAGATAGTCTGATCAAGCCCCGCGACTATTCAATCAGGCAACAAGGTATTCGCGTCATATCAGTGACAAGCGGCAAAGGTGGAGTTGGTAAGACAAATATCGCGGCAAATCTGGCTTATCTTCTCTCTCGACTGAATAAAAAGACGCTAGTTCTTGACGCTGATGTGGGTTTAGCAAATATCGATGTGATCTTAGGAATTAATTCTCAATATAATCTGTATCATGTATTAAAGGGAGAAAAGTCATTATCCGAAACACTCATCAATGGCCCGGGTGGTATTAAGGTATTACCTTCAGCTTCCGGTATCCCGGAAATGACAGACCTGTCCCGTGGCGAGAAGCTGACGTTGATTGATGAATTAAATACCCTTAATGAAGCGCTTGATTTTATGATAATTGATACCGGCGCTGGTATTTCTTCCAATGTCATGTATTTCAATATGGCGGCGAAAGAAATTATCGTAGTAACTTCACCTGAGCCGACTGCATTAACTGATGCTTATGCCTTGATCAAAGTGCTTTATCAACGTCACGCCAAGAAGCGTTTCCGTCTACTGGTAAATATGGCCCGTAATCCTTCAGAGGCCAAGGAAATATATGAAAGACTTAGCCAGGCGACTGGTCATTTTTTAAATTTAACTATTGAATATTTGGGATATGTATTGTTAGATGAAAAAGTGAAAGATGCAATAAGGCAGCAAAAGGCTTTCGCTGAAGTTTATCCTAATTGTTCTGCAACAAAATGTCTGGCCAAAATTGCGGATAAACTTAGTTCTGAAACGCAAGAGGAAGATGAAAGCGGCAGTATAAATTTTTTCTGGGATAGTATAATTGGCAAAGACTGCAGACAAAAGTAAACGTGATGAAGAGATCATGAAGTATGCGCCGCTCGTTAAAAACATAGTCGGGCGGTTGGCATCAAAATTACCTATTGATATTGCGGATAAAGAAGACTTGATCAATGTCGGTATTATGGGTTTGATGTCCGCACTGGATAAATTTGATAAAACGCGCAATGTTCAATTCGAGACGTATGCAAGTTTTCGCATTCGCGGAGCTGTTCTCGATGATCTGAGAGCGAAGGATTGGGTCCCTCGTGCCACAAGAAGTAAGGATAATAAGCTGGAGGGCGCAATGCTTGCATACGTCTCGAATTGAACATTGCGCGTTTTATCAAATTTATCCAGTGCGGACATCAAAC
>JANXZU010000111.1 GCA_025355345.1 Syntrophaceae bacterium | reverse complement strand
TGCCGAGATGAAAAAAGCGGCCGCACTAATTCATGTGCTTGGTGTTAAAAATGTGGTTATCAAGGGAGGCCACTTGAGTGCTGCCAAAAAATTAGGCGCCATGGATATTCTTTATGATGGCAATAATTATTATGAGTATTCTACGGCATGGATCGCTACAAAAGATACGCACGGTACAGGTTGCACTTACGCTTCTGTACTTGCGGCAGCTCTCGCCTCTGGGGAAAGTATTGTAGATGCGGTACAGCAGTCCAAGATTATGGTTACGAAAGCGATTGAAAGCTCGATTTGTTTGGGCAAAGGACAAGGGCCGGTTAATGTCCTGGGCAGTATATTGAAACAAAAAGATTATTTTTAAGTTTTGGAGGATGAAATGACACAGTTGGAAAAAGCCAGAAAAGGTTTGGTGACGGAAGAGATGAAAATTGGCGCAGCGGAAGAAGGCGTGGAGCCGGAGTACATCCGGCAGGGGATGGTGGATGGGAACATTGTGATTTGCCGCAATGTGAACCATACGACTATTCAACCTCTGGCGATAGGCCTTGGTCTGCGTACCAAAGTAAATGCTAATATTGGCACATCCAAAGACAATAATGATCTCAAACTGGAACTGGAAAAATTACAAATCGCTACAGCAGCAGGCGCCGATGCTGTCATGGATCTTTCCACGGGCGGCGATCTGGCTGTCATCCGTAAGGCGATTATGGAAAAAGCAACAGTGGCCATCGGTACGGTGCCTATTTATCAGGCTGCGGTAAAAATTCTGCAGGAGAAAAAAGCGATATCCGAGATGACAGCGGAAGATATGTTTGCAGTCATTGAAGAAAACGGCAGAGACGGAGTCGATTTTATTACTGTGCATTGCGGCGTCAACCGGTGTAGTGTGGCGGCGGTGGAAGGGCAGGGTAGAGTATTGGGAATTGTGAGCAGGGGCGGTTCGATGACGGCCAACTGGATGTTCTGTAATAAAAAGGAAAACCCGCTTTATGAAGATTATGACCGGCTTGTGGAAATTGCGCACCGCTATGATATGGTTTTGAGCCTGGGTGACGGATTGCGACCAGGCGCCATCGATGATGCGACCGATCAAGGGCAGTTACAGGAACTGATTATTCTGGGCGAACTTGCTTCAAGGGCGAGAGCCGCGGGAGTGCAGGTGATGATTGAAGGCCCCGGGCATGTGCCAATTACCGAAATTGAGGCCAATATCAAGCTGCAAAAGAAAATTTGTCAGGGTGCTCCGTTTTATGTTTTGGGGCCGCTACCCACGGATATCGCGCCTGGTTACGATCATATAACTTCCGCTATTGGCGGAGCCATTGCCGGAGCAGCCGGTGCCGATTTCCTCTGCTATGTTACTCCCGCCGAACATTTACGGTTACCCACACTGGCTGACGTTCGCGAAGGAGTGATTGCCGCACGCATTGCCGCGCATATTGCCGATATAGCCAAAAATATACGTGGCGCAAGGCAGAGAGACCGGAAAATGTCCCAGTGCCGGAAAAATTTTGATTGGCAGGGGCAG
This sequence comes from Syntrophaceae bacterium, assembly GCA_025355345.1. Taxonomy (GTDB): domain Bacteria; phylum Desulfobacterota; class Syntrophia; order Syntrophales; family Smithellaceae; genus FEN-1160. Next base: position 7,698 of record JANXZU010000111.1, on the reverse strand, counting down.
GTAGACTTATCGATCGATCCTGAAAAGACAGTAGAGCTTCTGGAAAAAAGCAAGAGTGCTCAGGATGAGGGTTGTTCAATGTGTGGTGAGTTCTGTGCAATTAGATTAGGCAAAAGATAATTTTTAAAAGAGGATTAATCGTTGTCTGATAATCACGACAAATCAGCTGTTGACAAACGCAAACAGGCCGAAGAAATAGTCCTTCGATTGAAAAAAGCCGGGCACGAAGCTTATTTTGTCGGAGGTTGCGTGCGTGATTTTGTGATGGGCGTAATTCCGGACGATTTTGATATCGTAACATCGGCACTTCCTGATCAGGTCACGGCGCTTTTTAACCGTACTGTAGCCATCGGTGCAAAATTTGGTGTTATTGCTGTTATTGTGGAAGGTCAGCCATACGAAGTAGCGACTTTTCGCAGTGATGATGTTTACATCGACGGCAGGCGACCATCACAAGTTCATTTCACTTGCGCTAAAGAAGATGTCTTCCGGCGTGATTTTACCGTCAATGGATTACTGATGGATCCGGTGACCGGGGAGATCACGGATTATGTGGACGGTCTTACCGATATTCGGGAAAAAATAATCCGTACGATTGGTGATCCCGATCAACGCTTTCAGGAAGACCACCTGAGGATGTTGCGGGCAATTCGTTTTACCGCTAATATGAATTTTAACCTTGATGCTTTTACTCAAGAAGCCATTTCCAAAAATGTCTCCCAAATCAAAACAATCAGCGCGGAACGATTGCAAGATGAGCTAACCAAGCTTATCAGTCGTGGTGGCGCCCAAAGGGGGCTGGAGTTAATGGCGCAAACAGGAATGCTGCGGGAGATATTGCCAGAGGTTGCTGCTATGCAAGGTGTTGAACAGCCGCCTCGTTTTCATCCTGAGGGTGATGTCTGGCAGCATACTTTAATGATGATGGAGATGTTGTCTAAAGAAAAAATATCAAGGGGAAACCCGGTTCTTGCGTGGGGAACTCTGCTGCATGATGTTGGTAAACCAGTCTCACGCAGCGAGGATGAAAACGGTGTACATTTTTATGGCCATGTTCAGCTTGGTGTAAAAATAGCCGATGAGATAATGCATCGCCTGAAGTTTTCACGGGCGCAAAGGGAAGCAGTGCTCAATCTCATTGGTCAGCATATGAATTTTATGAATGTTCAAAAAATGCGTCCTTCCCGGCTCAAAAGATTTTTGCGCATGACTGATTTTAATCTACATCTGCAGTTGCATCGTCTTGATTGTCTGGCCAGTCACGGTATGCTGGATAATTATGATCTCTGCCGGAATCAACTGGAAACCTTGACAGTGGGAGAATTACATCCACCGCGTTTGCTCAACGGTGACGATTTGATCGCTCTCGGGTTTAACCCAGGGAAAATGATTGGTGAAATTATTCGCGTGCTGGAAGATGAACAGATGGAAGGCAGAATTAGTTCAAGAGATGAGGCAAAAATATTTGTTGAGAAAAAATGGCAAAAATGAATTTGCGAATGTTGTTTTTCATGGTAATATTATTTTGTGCATATAAAATATTGATAAAAGAATATAGCTATGAATAATTCACTGCCAAAAATAATATTAATATTTGTTATCTTCCTCCTTTTTTTATCTTGTTCAAGTCGAACAACACGCCTGGCTCCGGAATCAACGGCCCAGAAAAATAAACCATTAGAGCTTATGGGCTATACCATACAGGTCGGAGCCTTTGCTAAAGTGGAAAATGCGGTGCGTTTGACGGAAACTCTGAAAAAGAGAGATTTAAATGCCACCTATTTCAAAGCTGCTGATGGATTGTTTAAGGTTCGCTTCGGGAATTTTTCTACAAAGGAAAATGCGAGGCTGCGAGCGCAAAATTTAAAAGAAGCTCATGTCATCCAAGAATTCTACATTGTCAAACCGGAAGATTACTCAGTTGCTAGACAGAAGCAATACGGCACAAGTTATTTAAGAGATGCGCTCGTAAAAACGGCCCGTGATTTTATCGGAGTTCCATATTTGTGGGGTGGAGCATCTTCTGAAACAGGATTTGATTGCAGTGGCTTGACCATGACAGTGTATCAGTTAAACGGTTTGAATTTGCCGCGTCATTCAAGTGGGCAGTATGAAGCCGGCAGCCCTGTTGCCAGAAGTGAATTGCAAAAGGGCGATTTAGTTTTCTTTGCTTTAAGCGGCAAAAGAAAAGTATCCCATGTTGGAATTTATATCGGTGATGGAAAGTTTATCCACGCTCCATCTCATGGTAAAAAAATATCTGTTGAGCACCTTTCCACTCCGTATTTCGCAAAAAGATTCGTCATCGGACAAAGTTATCTCTAATTAAATTTGAACAAATATTTTGCGATGAATGATGAGCGCTGACCATTTTTAGCGCAAGGTGATCATAATAATGCATCCGGATAATTTCATATCGTTGGCAAACTCCCGTCAAATAAAGGTTTGGTGAGTATTGAAATAAAACAAAAGTAGTTTTTGGTCATCCCATTCTTATTGTAATTCGTAATTTCATCAAAAAAGAAGTGTTGCTTAAGAAAAAATAAAATAAAAAAAGTGAATTTTATTACATTTTTTGTTGACCTGAAGATAAAAATAAAGTAAAATTAAACCATCAGGAAGTATTAAGAGTCATAATTGAAGAAAAAATTTTATAAAAGGAGGCCCTACAAGATGGCAGCAACAGCAAAAAAAGTCGTGAAGAAAGCAGCAGCAAAGAAAGTTGTTAAGAAGGCAGCAAAGAAAGTAGCAAAGAAAAAATAGAAAATTAGTATTAAGAAAGAAAAATGAGCAAACAGCTTATTTATAATTGTTTGCTCGTTTTTTTGTTAGTGGAACAAAATGTCAAATAAAAAACACTCCAATGTTTCTGGCCAGACAGTATTACAAATACAAGCCTTATTGTGAAACTCCAATTCCGAAAGCGCACTAACCCAGATAACCTAAAGGTCACCATGGGGTTATCTGCGACGGGGCTTTCCTGTCACGCCTTATCGACACTGCATCTTAATTGATTACTATATGAAATTTAAATCTGCAATTACCGGAGTCATTTGATGCTTCATCTGTGCCCGAGCTTATTGTCAGAAAATGTAAATATAGTATTGGTATTGGACCATAGCTACTCTAAGGAGTAGTTTGCCAAGATTGAACAACAAAAGGCAGCATTAATTGGCGAAAAGAAGAAACAATTATTGCGGAGCTGTTGCAGAAAGTAACGCGGTTATAGGTGAGGCAATCGGGATAAAACTGCATCGTCAAATACAAACTGATTGAGAATATGTGCAGAATCGTTTCAAAGTATTTTTTGGTTATCTGAGATATACAAATACCGTTTTTGTTGAGAGAGTGAAGAAGAAAACATAAATTTTGACTTTCAGCACCAACAAAGTTATGATTTAAACTGCTTGCAACTGGATGCATAAAAGTATTAAAATGTTTCCAATATAATTAGATAATGGGTGCTGGCAATAGACGATTCTTTTAGCGAAAGCGGGGGACTAATATGGAACAAAAAGAAATAATTGATCTTCTTGATGCCATGGAAGAAAAAATGCTGGACAAGGTCACCTTGGGCTTTTCACCGGAAATTCTGGCAATTCTCGATGATATGGATGCAAGCAATAATGAAATTGAAATGCTCAAATCCCGAATCGGCAATGAGATAATGATGCATATTTTTAATATTGCTAATTCCGCATATTACGGAAGCTTGAGAAAGGGCAGTATTTATACATTTTATGAAGTCGTCACCCGCCTGGGGATGAGTCACACTAAGGCTCTCATTATTATTTTAGGATTACAACTTCTGGCTCGCGGCGACAAAGAAATCGAAGTAATTTTTGCCCGCAGTTTTGCCTCATCTGTAATAGGAAAAGTTATCGCTCAACAGTTTGGTATGCGGGATGATGCCGTAAAGAAGGTTGAGCTGGGCGGGCTGTTTTCCGAAATAGGCAAGATGATAATGGTCTTATACAAAAAATTACATGCGCCTGAAGATGAGAGGATTGACGAAGAATTCATTGCCAAATACCAAGTGTATCTGTCCGAAAGGATTATTGAGAAATTTGCCCTGCCTGATTATTTAAAAGCAATGATATTTTCCGAATGCCTTGTGGTCGAGGCAAATTATTTGACCATGTCCGGTTTGACTCAACTGGCAGTAAACCTTGTCGCAACAAGCTTTCACAAATTTCACAATCTTCTTGTTATTGAAACATTGCCACTTCCTTCGGGGCAGGACCAGGTAGCGACACTGGATTCCATAATTGAGGACCAGTTCAACGCCGTTAATTTGGGCAAATACCTCAGGATAATAAAGAAAAGAGAAAGGCTATTACCGAAATATGAAAACAAAAAGAAAAAGTGAAGCAGGATTCAACAATCTATTGGTAACCGGAGGTTGTGGATTCATCGGCAGTAATTTCATTCGTAATCTGTTTAAGGATACAACATTTACCGGCAGGATAATCAATTTAGACAAATTGACGTATGCGGGCAATCCGGAAAATCTAGAGGGTATTGCAGCGGATTTTGGGGCAAGATATGTTTTCCAAAAAGTTGATATCTGTGATGCCGCTTTGCTGGAAAAGGTTTTTAGTGAGCATGATATTGACGCGATCTGCCACTTTGCCGCCGAATCACATGTGGACCGTTCCATAAAAGATCCGGGCAGTTTTATCCAAACAAATATAGTTGGCACTTTTAATCTTCTGGAAATTGCAAAAGCCAGGGGGGATAAATTTAAACTGTTTCATCATGTCAGCACAGACGAGGTTTACGGCAGTCTCGGAGCGGAAGGGCTTTTTCGGGAAGATACGGCCTATAGGCCAAACAGCCCATATTCCGCGTCAAAGGCTGCATCCGATCATCTTGTTCGCGCCTACCATGAAACTTTTGGTCTGCCCACTACAATATCCAATTGTTCGAACAATTATGGTCCGTATCAATTTCCGGAAAAGCTTATTCCGCTGGTTGTTCTAAATGCTCTGGAAGGAAAGCCACTGCCTGTTTATGGTGATGGTAAAAACGTTCGCGATTGGCTCTATGTTGAAGACCATTGCGATGCCATCTGGACAATTATGACGAAAGGTTTGATCGGGGAAACATATAATGTCGGCGGCAATGCAGAAATGGAAAATATTTTAATCGTTCAGTTGATTTGTGATATTCTTGACGAAATTAAACCGGCAACTGATGGAAAGCCCCGGCGTCAGCTGATCACATTCGTTGCGGACCGTCCCGGGCATGATCGTCGTTACGCGATTGATTTTGCCAAACTAAATGCAGAACTGGGCTGGTCTCCACGGGAATCATTTGAAACTGGACTGCGCAGGACAGTCAATTGGTATTTAAATCAAAAGAAATGGGTGGAAAATATTAAAACCGGCGCCTACCAGAGTTGGATGAAAGAACAATACGGTTGATAGCAATGCTTGGGGATTTCAATTAAATGAAAATTCATTATTTTCAACATGTACCCTATGAAGGGCTGGGTAATATTGAAGGTTGGATTAAATCACAAAAACATGAGTTATCCGCTACGCGCTTTTACAAAACTGATCCATTGCCGCAACTTGCAGAAATTGATTTGCTGATTATCATGGGTGGACCGATGGGCGCCTATGACGATCAAAAATATCCCTGGTTGACTGCAGAAAAACAATTTATTCGCGAATCCATTAATACCGGGAAAAAAGTATTAGGAATTTGTCTGGGCGCGCAATTGATAGCAATGGTACTGGGAGCGGCAGTTTATCCTCATATCCATAAAGAAATAGGCTGGTTTCCGTTAAAGTTAACTGGCGAAGGCATGGAATCAAAAGTGTTCAATGGGTTTCCAAATGAGTTTCTGGCCTTTCATTGGCATGCAGATACTTTCAGCTTCCCTAGTGGTGCTGAGCGCCTGGCTGAAACAGCCGCCTGCCGCAATCAGGCGTTTTCCTATGGAGATAGAGTTATCGGTCTGCAATTCCATCTGGATGCTAAGCGCGAAAATATCGAACAATGGATACAGAACGGTGCTGCTGAATTGGTAAAAGAACAATACGTTCAAGCGTCTGAACAAATGGTGCCTCCAGAGGATGAATTTGAAAAGATTCAGAAGTACATGTATAAAATTCTTGATTATTTGGAAAAGCTTGCTTAGAGCTCTTTCTGCTAAAGATACATGCCCGTATATTCAAGGAGGAAAGTGTAAAGATGGGGAAAAATTCTTTTTTAGTAATGATAGTTTTTGTTTGTTTTAACATGATTGCAGCTTGTACAAGCTATGAAAGGCAAGTGGTGCCTTTCAAAATGCCGGAAAGTAGTCCCAATGCAGTATTATCTGATGGTGCCATTATTGCTGCCCGAAGTTTTACTGTCAGTGAAGCTAAGGAAGCGTTTGGTTTTGACATCATATCTGCCGGCATTTTTCCCGTCCAGGTTTCTTTTGATAACAGAAGTGATACTTCCTTAACGATCATTGCCGATCAAACTTTTTTAATTGATGAAGAAAGCAATGTATGGCCAATTTTGGATCAAAGCATGGCTTACGACCGTTTAGCTAAAAAAACTGAGTTGGGTAGAGTTGGCCCGGAGGCTGCAAAAAGTGGTCTGTTGCTGGGGGCGGCCGGAGCGGTGATTGGTGCTGCAATTGGTATTGTTACAGGGACAAATGTCGGTGCAGCTGTCGGCAAAGGAGCGGTTATCGGTGCCGCAGCGGGACTTACCGTTGGAGGGGCGCAGGGTATGGACAATTCCGATGTAAAATATCAAATTAAGGAAGATTTGCAATCACGCTCATTGCAATACCGGGCGATAAAAAAGGGAGAACTGGCCTATGGATTTATCTTTTATCCCGGAGAGATAAAATCAGCTAAAGTATTGCGTCTGCAAATAAGAGCAAGGGATACGGGAAAAATTTCAACATTTAACATGAAGTTACAATAGTGATGTAATTTAATTTTAAAACAAATAATCAAAGGAGAAAATTATGTCTAAATCAGAAGATGCGTTGAAGGAAGCTTTTGCCGGCGAATCACAGGCAAACCGTAAATATCTGGCATTTGCCGCCAAAGCCGATCAGGAGGGATTTTCGCAGGCTGCAAGGTTGTTTCGGGCGGCAGCGGAGGCTGAAACTGTTCACGCCCAAGCTCATTTAAGGGCATTAAAAGGAATTCGATCCACAAAGGAAAACTTGCAGGAAGCGATAGCTGGAGAAACTCATGAGTTCAAAAGCATGTATCCGGGAATGATTGCGACGGCTCAGGCCGAAGGCAATAAAGAAGCGGAGCGTTCTTTTAATTTTGCCAACGAAGTGGAGAAAATTCATGCCGGCCTCTATCAGCAAATGCTTGATAATCTGGAAGGTAAGAAAGAATCATATAGCTACTACGTTTGTCCGGTATGTGGCTATACTTCGGAAAAAGAGGCACCGGAAACTTGTCCGGTATGTGGCGCTAAAGGAAAGATGTTTAAAAAAGTCGATTAATAAGTTTTTTAGCTTCAAAATAAGTAATTAATAAATAAATACCCGCTGCTTGTTCCACCAAGGATGCAGCAGGGGGCTTAAGGTTTAGAAATGAAAGAAATTATTATTGCTATTAGCGGCATAATTCTGTTTTTAATCGGAATGACCCGTTTGTCTACTGTCGTGGGGTCATTGATTAATTCCCGGATTAAGGAATACGTTAAATATGCCGTGGATAAACCGGT
>JANXZU010000107.1 GCA_025355345.1 Syntrophaceae bacterium | reverse complement strand
TGGATTCCCATCAGTAAATTATTGAAGTCATGGGCAATGCCGCCGGCAAGTGTGCCGATAGCTTCCATTTTATCGGCCTGTTGAAGGCGCTCTTCCAGAATCCGCTTATCTTCTTCTGCCTGCTTGCGGGCGGTGATGTCGATTACCTGAATGAGGGAGTTTACTTTACCCAATGAATCAAGGTATATGGCACTCCGCACTTCACCGGTACGTTTTTCGCCGTTTTTCCGTACAAATACGAACTCATACTGAGACGGCACATCCTCTCCTCGCTGACGGCGCTGGTATCTATCTGCTGCCATTATTATGCTTTCATCCTCAAGCATAAAAGTAAAATTCTTGCCCACGATCTCCTGTTCCGAATAGCTGGAAATATTGCAAAATTCTTTATTTACATAGGTACACAGGAAAGTATCGTCAATAATAGCAACCCCTACAGCGGATTTTTCAACTACTGATCGGAATCTTTCTTCACTCACCCTAAGTGCCTCTTCCGCCCGCTTGCGGCCGGTGATATCGATAATAGAAGCAACACTCTTTTTAGTGCCCGGCAATAACTGAATATTTATCCATGCGTCTCGCTGTTCGCCTGTTTTTGTTATGTAGCGTAATTCATAACCGGGCAGCGCTTTCCCCGGAGTCTCGCGTCTCAAGCGATGCTGCTCACTTATGCGAAGGATTTCATCGGGATGTACCAAATCTGTCCATTTAACATGGCCATTAATTTCATCCATTGAATATCCTGTATTGCGCAGGAATTCCGTGTTTACCATACTTAAAGTGATGTCTTCTTCCATGATCATCATCGAAGTACCGGTATTCTCAAATATGGTGCGGTAGCTCACTTCACTTTCCCGCAGTGCATTTTCTGCCTTTATCCTTTCCTCCAGCTCGCTTTGATAACTGCGGCTTAATATCCAGATCAGTAAAGCTATAATCACGAGAGAACCGGAGGTAATCACAACCCTGTTTATAAAAACTGTTTCAACTGTTCTGTATGGCATTATATGACCGCTTGATATCATCCAGGCAAAACACAGATATGTAGCAAGACATATAATAAGGGCAATTAACATTTCCCGGTAACCATAAATAATCGCCACAAGAATTATCACAAGGGCATACATAAAATTGCCGGGCGCATCAATATTGCCAATATAATTGGCGTTTACGGCAACGCCGTATAAAAACAAGATTGGTATTATACAGACTGAGCGCCAGTAGCCCTTTGACGTGAAATACATCGTAGCAAAAAGCATTATTAATAAGATTGAATAGATTAATAAAGTATCCAGCGGCATTTTACCGAACAGATAAAGAATAAATGATATTAAAGTAAACGTGAAATCGACAATACATAAAAAGAATAATACATAGCGGGTAATAGATTCCCGCCTTGCCATTTCCGGTTCAGTTTCATTTAATGTTTGAATGAATTTAAGCGGATTCATCTTTAAATCCTCGCGATTTGATATTGCTTATTTATGGCCCAACTGTACTAAACGAGGCATTGTATGTCAATGTAATCTTAGACGCAAAATCCCTGTTGTGGTCTCGCTATTTTTCTTCGGGCGGAAATCTTTTTTGTTACGAATTTAAGTTATAAATTTTCGTCGAGGTTGCCAGTTTGTGGAGCACTTTGAACTGGAATTCACAAAATTACTCCCCGATAATTTTCACAAGAACCCTTTTTTTCCTTTTTCCATCAAATTCACCATAAAAGATTTGCTCCCATGGTCCAAAATCCAGTTGCCCATTTGTAATAGCCACAACCACCTCTCTTCCCATCACTTGCCTTTTTAAATGGGCGTCGCCGTTATCCTCACCCGTGCGATTGTGTAGGTATTGAGATGTCGGCGCATGAGGCGCTAACCTTTCCAGCCATTTTTCATAGTCCTGATGAAGCGCGGATTCATCATCGTTGATAAAGACGGAGGCTGTAATATGCATTGCGTTTATGAGTACTATGCCTTCGGATACTCCGCTTTCTTTAATGCTCTGCATAACCTGCGATGTAATATTGATAAAACCCATTCTGGTCGGCAGATGCAGCCAAAGTTCTTTACGATATGATTTCATATACGCCTACCTTTTATCTTTAAACTATTAATAGCGTTAAGCTTCCGGCAGAGGACAGAACTTAATGAAATCCTTTACCTGTTTTTCATTCAAGCCCACACCCGGTTTACCATCAAGCCTCAGCGCAACTTTCCCAGCTTGAAAAAACAACAGTGTCGGGAAGACATCGATTACATATTTTTCGGCTATACTTTCATCATCATCCTCGACGAGAAGAAAATTTCGCTGCTCGTTCCGTGCGAGCTCTTGAAATACCGGTAAAATTCTTCTACAAAAAGGACACCAGGAAGCATATACAAAAGCGATGGTATTATCCTTATCCCCCAATGCTTTATCCAAATCAGTTTCATTGTCAACCAAGGCACAATCGCCATCAGCACTCATAAAATTCCTCCTTTATTTGTGAAACTACAATTTAATGAAACTAAAATTTCAAAAATGAAATCCGGCGCATGCTGCCACCGTTTGCTGGAAGAAAGAGCGGCACATTTGCAGTCATAAAAAGGTATCAGCCAACTGTTCCTCCGTATTAATTTATGCAGCGAACTAAATGTAATGTCAACTTGTTTCCACAGGGTTATAATGATAGCATCTTCCAAATAAATTAGCAGCAAAAGGATATATCCATTATTGATGAAGTGATGGACAGACTATACCGGATAAAAGTTCCTCTGCCCAACAGCCCGCTCAAAGAACTGAATTCCTACGTAATCAAGGGGGATGACCGGAACCTGATTATCGATACAGGATTTAATCGCACCGTCTGCTACAATGCTATGAAGGAAGGGCTGGATGATTTGATCATTGAACGTCCCTGTCTGGAAATCCTTCTCAACAGCGAGGTTCTCGATAAGGTTCAGATTATCAACGGCCTGGAGAAGGGCAACCTTACAAAGGCACTGAATGGAAAACCTGTAGGCACTGTAATCTATAAATCATAGAAGACGCTTGAATAGTCGTTAGATGGAGACAACAAAATATTTGCGATGTTCTATTTTCAAAGATTGCCTGTATCTGGATAAATCGCTTGCTTTTTCAGATGCACATTATATGATAAACGGTAGGTGAAACACGGTTATTAAACCCAAAAGAAACTACGGATATCATTAACTAGTCCCGCGTCGCTTCGCTCCTGGGATAATTCGTCCAGCAAGTTTCAGCGCGCTTCTCTTCTTAAACTTGGGACTCATTAAATTGGAGTTACTAATAAACAATTAGATGTTTATCCATATTGATGATGAAAAATTATGATTGATGAAAAACTTTACATTGTTATGATGGGTTTGCCGGCAAGAGGCAAATCCACATTGGCTTCACGTTTGAGGGACGCCTTTCGAAGAGATGACATCCCTACAAGAATATTTAATAATGGCAACCTGCGCCGTATGTACAGGTCGCTCAAAGAGACTTCCCTGTCGGAATTTTATCACCCTGAAAACGATGCAGCCGTAGAGGCCAGAAAAAGATTTGCCAAAATCAACATGAAGATGGCTAAGTCCTATCTACGCAACTCAGGCCAGGTAGCCATCCTTGATGCAACCAACGCCAGTCGGGAGCGCAGGAGTTTAATCGAGAAGTTCCTGACTGATTATCCTATTCTTTTTATTGAGTGCGTAAATGATGATGAGGAAATACTCGGCCTGAATATAATGGAAAAAACTAAACTGCCTGAGTTTTCTCATCTCGATCGCCAAAAGGCGAAAACAGAATTTGTTAAACGGATTAATTACTATCGCCTGGTATATGCGCCGCTTGCGGTGGAACGAAACTATGTGCGGCTTGATTCTCTGCACAACAAGATTCTTGAGGAAAAGCACAGCGACACGATAGGTTTATATCCCCGAATCCGGGATTATCTGGTCACGGATGTGGTCAAGAATCTCTTTTTGATCCGGCATACAGAAACAAACTATAACATTGCTAACCGTATCGGAGGTAATCCTTTACTCACGGACAAGGGAATCACGCAGGCGCAGTCTTTAGGACGTTTTTTTCATAAGCTGAGTCTGCCTTATATTTTTACAAGCAGTAAAAAAAGAACAATGCAAACGGCACAATTAATCGCTTCCGGGCAAAAAGATTGCACAATCATTCCCATTAAGGAATTTGATGAAATTGATGCCGGTATTTGTGAAGGGATGACATATAAGAGCATTGAAGAGAAGATGCCTCAAATATTCCATGGCAGAGAAGCGGATAAATACCACTATGTATATCCCAATGGTGAAAGTTATGAAACAATGAAACTGCGAATTGAGGTTGGTATAAAGAAAGCATTTCATTTAAACCGGCATTCCGGCAACATTATGATCATCGGACATCAGGCTGTAAACAGGATGATTCTTTCTCATTTTCTTTACCGGCGTGAAGAAGATGTTCCCTACATATACATTCCGCAAGACAGATTTTACCACATCGTATCCATTCAGTATAAAAAGTTATTTGAAATGAAAAGATATGATTAGATGCAATTTTTCCTATTATTGTTTCTAACATTTGTACAAACAAATTCCAAACTATCCCTTGACAACCAAAAACAGACCCCCTATACTTCGCGCAGTTGAAAAAAATTTTAGCTAAAAAGGGGGATTTTGTAATGAGTAGATCGTTTTTATGGAAAAGTCTGGTTGTCGTGATGGGATGTGCAGTTATTGCCTTTACTGCCGGTGTTGGCTATGTAAACGCAGCTACAGTGGGACAGGTAGTATCTAATCCTCAACTCAAAGATGCTGATGATAAACCGGCAACCATTCCGGATTTTGGTACTCACGTGATTGGATTAACCTATAGCAATACAAATGCAGCTGATTTAGGTGATCCGCTGGCCAATGCGATTAAAGCAAAAAACTATGATAAAGCTATATACAGAGGTTTAGGCGTTGCCAACATGAAGGATTCGCTTGTGCCTAACTGGCTTATTCGAAGCAAGGTAAAAGACAAGATCGAACAATTTAAAGCCGTTATTCTGACTGACCCTGATCTTTCTCTTGCCAAGGCATGGAATTTAGGCGATTGCATGGACAAGTCGGTGTTTGTGCTAGTGGGCAAAGACAAAAAAGTCAAATACATCAGATATACAGATAAAAAGAGCCCCTGGACTACTGCGGAAATTAACAATGTTATCAAAATGATTGATGATTTATTGGCTCCGGCTCCGGCTCCGACTGCCACTGCTGCTCCGGCTGCTAAGACTAAGAAAAAATAGCATAACAATAGTTATCCAAACAATAGGTGGGGGCTAACGCAGCGAACGGATTAAAGTTTGCTGTGTTCTTTTCCCCCCTATTTTTTTGTGTTACATACAATCCCAATCCTATAATCGCCTTACATACAATTACTACTAAATATTTTGAGCTTAATTCATTGTTTTTATGCATTATTATTTCTTGACATGACTTAAATAATAATATAGTTGCTAAAATGACTGAAGGTCAGGCAATGTAATTTTTTGTAATGGCTTTGCCATGGTTTTGCTAAAATCACCATAATGAGGTTGCTAATTTGAGCTCACATGAAAGAAGAGAAAAAGAAAGAGAAATTCGCAGAGGAACGATTTTAAAGGCGGCGCGCAAACTTTTTTTTGATCGAGGTTTCAAATCCGTTACAGTTAATAACATTGCTGCCAAAGCGGAAGTCAGCAAAGGTTCCGTCTATCTTTATTTTAAAAGCAAAGAAGAAATATACACCCAAATATTAATTAACGATAATATCGCCGCTTTTGAGGACTCGAAGAGTAAATTTACGGGTCAGGAAGCACCAGCCGCAGAGCTGCTATTGGGGTTTGCTTCCAATTATATTAATTATTTTCTGAATGAGACTGAACTATTCAGAATACTTATGACATATATGCTGCATGCGAATAACATGATTCTTACAGATGAACAAAATGCGCAACTCGTTCAGACTACAAATGCCAATACCGGCATTGTTTCTGAAATACTGCAAAAAGGTATTGATTCAGGTGAGTTTTTGTCAACAATCAATATAGAGCAGATGAAAAATGCAATTTGGGGATTACTAAACGGCAGTATTTCTCTTTTTCTCTTTATGGGCAATCCGGCTATGCGCACGGATAGAATACATTCTACTGTTCGAGATAGTTTAAGTGTTTTAATAAGAGGTTTGAAAACATAGTTTTTTCTAAAACAGACTTTTTACTTAGCTTTTTTTCAATGCAGATTTTATATTTAGTTTCCGCCTAATATACCAGAAAAAAGGTGACTGGTGAAAATTCATCAATCACCGGAATATCAGGAATGATAAGGCTTAGCTAAAAATATTCAGGCTGCTTTCCCTGGCACAGGGACATGTTCACGCAGCAGATCGGCAAACTGTTCGGGTGCAATGGGTTTACTGAAGTAGTAACCCTGCATCTCATCACAGGAGTGATTTTTTAAGAAGTTCAATTGGTCGAGAGTTTCTACACCTTCAGCCACGACGGTAAGACTAAGAGTCTTGCCCATAGAAATAATCGCTTTGGTAATCGCTTTGTCCTCAGCGTCCTGCGGGATATTACGGATAAATGATCTGTCCACCTTAAGTGTATCAACATGAAAGTGTTTGATCTGGGCGAGAGATGAATATCCCGTGCCGAAATCGTCAATGGCCAGTCGCACCCCTAGGCTCTTGATTTTGGCTAGCACAGCAATCATACGATCAGGATTGCGCATCATCATGCTTTCGGTAATTTCCAGTTCCAGCAGATGTGGCTCCATTCCGGAATCTTGCAGCGCTTTACTTATATCATCGATCAGATTGTCATCCGTGAGTTGCCGCACAGACAAATTTACTGCAATACAGACAGGGGGAAGCCCCTGCTGTTGCCAGGCGACATTTTGGTTACACGCCGTTCTCAACACCCAATTGCCTATGGGTACGATCAAACCTGTTTCTTCGGCCACGGGAATGAATTGTGTTGGTGTTACGAAGCCAAGATGGGGGTTCTGCCAGCGCAGCAGCGCCTCCACACCGGTGATTGCGTTTGTTCTAAAATCAACTTTAGCCTGATAATGCAAAGACAACTCATTGCGCTCCAGGGCAAAGCGCAGGTTTGTTTCTATAGAAAGGTGTTCTAACGATTTTGATTGAATATCTTCGGAGTAAAATTGAAAATTGTTCTTGCCCTCTTCTTTGGCCATATACATGGCTAAATCAGCATTTTTCATCAGGGATTGTTCGTCCTGGGCATCATTCGGGTACATGCAGATGCCTATGCTGGCTGTTATCCGGCATTCCTGCTCTATAATAGTCATTGGTTTAAGAACGCTGTTAAGAATCTTGTGCGCTACTGTAGCAACATGGCTTGCATCATCAACCTCCTCGATCAATATAATAAACTCATCTCCTCCCAAACGGGCAATAAAATCGGTTGCCCGCAAAGTTTGTTTCAACCGCACGGAGATTTCTAGCAACAATTGGTCTCCTGCCTCATGCCCAAGTGTGTCATTGATAGTTTTGAAGCGGTCCAGATCGATAAACAGTACGGCAAATTGACGTGTGAAACGCTTTGCGGACTGGATAGCGTGATTCAAGATTTGACCAAACATCAAACGGTTTGATAGTCCCGTCAGAGCATCGTGTGTGCCCTGATATTTAATCTCATCTTCCATTCGCTTGCGTTCGGTAACGTCACGTCCAACCCCTCGAAAGCCGATAATCTCTCCCTTTTGGTTTTGCAGAGGAAAAGCTGTCATTTCAGCAAATCCCGTTGTCCCATCCTTGCGGAGAAGCTGATAAAAAATGTTCCTCTCGGGCTTACCAGTTATGTATATATTACCAAAAACTTTATATATTTTCTCAAATTCCTCTTTAACGATACTACCCCGAAAGGTTGTTCCGATCAGTTCATCTCTGGAATATCCTAAGTGACGGCAGCATGAATCATTTACAAAGGTGTAATTGCCGGCCACATCTACTTCAAAATATGCATCCTCCATCTCATCAAGGATCGTCCGGTATCTCTCCTCAGACCGTCGTATCGTCTCCTCTGCCAGTTTGCGTTCGGTTGCGTCGCGAGTAATTCCCCTGAACCCAATCGGTTTCCCGGTTGAATTTTTTTGTAACGATATTGATGCTTCAATGGATCTTTTTGTGTTATCTTTTCTTGTAATCTGCCAATCGAAGGCTTTGGCGGCCTCCCCTGTTCTGTAGACTTCATTAAATGTTTGGAAAAGTTTTTTTGCGTTTTCTTTATCTGTATACTGCCGGTTATTCATACCAATCATTTCCTCTCGGGAATAGCCAAGAAGTACGCACATGGAATCGTTGAAAAAGGTGAAGTTGCCACTAAGATCTACTTCGTAATAACCATCATTGATGTTTTCCAGAATGTTCCGGTATTTTTCTTCCGATTGCCCCAACTGCTTAGTACGTTCTGCAACAATGCGTTCTAAATTTGTATTAATACGCTTTTTACCCGCAAAGGCATCAGTAAACAGATCAATGATTCTCATGGTTTTTCTCCGTGCCTAAAATTGACTAGCGTATACAACAATTATCAAGCCTTGAAGGGCATGTTGCCCAAAGCGTAATCTAACCTCAATTAAACAAATTAACGTCAGAGATCCGCTTTCCGAAAGTCTAACCGGTAAGATGTTATATAAAGGCAATGATACAAAAAATCAAGGAAGTGGTTCAACTATTTTTTGATAGGAAAAGTATTAGGTTTAGCCTTGCAAGTTCCAGCTAGCAATTAGTAATCAGATTAATAAAAGTTTTTAGGGGAAATCTGGATGAAGTAGTATATTAATCAACCTTATTTTTCTATCACCTTGGCTAAATTTTACAAACATTTAATGTTAATTTAATAGATGCATCATATTTATGCAATATGATTACCATTTTTTGCTATGTCATACATGACATACCTAATTGAAATTATTGGTATCTTTACTTAATTAGACGTTGACGTCAGTATGCATAAGATGTATACAAAAATTGACTAAAGGTCATACATGTAACAGAGAAGTTTCTCTTGTTTAACACTATGAAGAGCTCATGAACAAAACAATATATATTCTATAGAAAGGAGACGAGAATCAATGAATGTCAGCAGAAGAGGTTTCTTAAAGATTTCCGGCGCTGTCGTGGCGGTAAGCGGGTTAGGCATAAGCCTTAAACCAATAGCCGCGCATGCCCAGCCGTTGAAGATCAAATACGCAAAAGAAACCACCACCGTTTGTCCTTACTGTTCCGTGGGATGCAGCATTATTGTATCCGTACGCGACGGCAAGGTCATCAACACAGAGGGGGATCCCGATAGTCCCATTAACAAGGGTTCTTTATGCAGCAAGGGCGGCTCTATCTATCAGATGGCCGTCAACGAGAACCGCCTGGACAAACCACTATACCGTGCGCCTTTTGCCACAGAGTGGAAGGAAGTCGAGTGGGAGTTTGCACTGGACAAAATTGCTAAAAACGTCAAGAAAAGCCGGGATGCCAGTTTTAAAAAGACAAACGCTAAGGGCGAAATTGTCAACCGCACCGAAGGCATTGCCTCCGTAGGCAGCGCGGCGATGGATCTCGAAGAATGCTTTACGTACCAAAAATTCCTTAGGGGGTTGGGCCTTGTTTATATAGAACATCAGGCCCGTATCTGACACAGTCCAACTGTACCGGCTCTGGCAGAGTCGTTCGGACGCGGCGCAATGACCAACCACTGGAATGATTTTAAAAACAGTGATGTAATTTTGATTATGGGAAGCAATCCGGCTTCCAATCACCCGATTTCTTTCAAATGGATTCAGGAGGCAATAGATAAAAGAGGTGCAAAACTGATCTGTGTTGACCCACGGTTTACTCAATCAGCTGCTAAAGCTCATCTCTATGCCCCACTGCGATCTGGTACCGATATCGCTTTCTTAGGCGGTATGATCAAGTATATTTTAGAAAAAAATCTAATTCATCATGAATACGTTGTCAGTTACACCAATGCCTCTTTCCTGGTGAATCCGGCTCTGAAAATGCCGGGAGAAAACAATGGTGTCTTTTCCGGCCTAACGGATGGCAAGTATGAAAAAGACACTTGGGCATATCAGGTAGATGCCGAGGGAGTTATTAAAAAAGATAAAACATTGAAAGATCCCAACTGCGTTTTCCAACTGCTGAAGAAACACTATTCCCGTTACAACACGAAACTTGTTTCCCGGATTACCGGAACACCCGAAGACAAGCTTCTGGAAGTTTACAAAATTTACGGTTCTACAGGAAAGCCGGACAAGGCAGGAGTTGAGCTGTACGCAATGGGTTGGACTCAGCACACAGTGGGCGTTCAGAATATTCGGACTATGTGTATTATTCAGCTGCTTCTGGGCAACATGGGCATCGCCGGCGGCGGAGTCGCAGCCATGAGAGGAGAATCCAACGTGCAGGGTTCTACCGATCACGGGCTTTTGTTCCATATCTGGCCCGGTTACCTTGGCGCACCGACAGCATCGCTCAAAACGCTCAATGATTTTAATGAAAAGCGAACACCGAAAACAAAGGAGAAGGACAGCCTCAACTGGTGGAAAAACACTCCGAAATACTCAGCCAGTTTCCTGCGCTCCATGTACGGGAATAATATGACAATTGATGATGCTTATCAAATCATGCCCAAACTCGATGATGGTGGCAACTATTCGTGGCTTACTATTTTCGACCAGATGTACAAAGGCAAGTTCACCGGCTTCTTTGCCTGGGGTATGAACCCGGCTTGCAGCGGCGCTCACTCCAACAAAACGCGCCAGGCAATGACGAAGCTCGATTGGATGGTCAATGTCAATTTGTTTGACAATGAAACCGGCTCATTCTGGCGCGGTCCGGGAATGGATCCTACCAAGATCAAAACAGAAGTATTCATGCTTCCTTGTGCCTCCTCGATTGAGAAGGAAGGCAGCATAGCTAATAGCAGCCGTTTGATGCAGTGGCGCTATAAAGCTATTAGTCCCGTCGGTTTATCGAAACCTGATGGGGATATTATGAGTGAGATTCACTTCAAAGTCCGTGATCTCTACGTCAAGCAGGGCGGCCCGCTGAAGGAAGCGATAACAAAACTTACCTGGCCTTACGGTAAACATGTAGGCCATGAATTCCACTACGATCCACGGACAGTGGCCAAGGAGATTAACGGCTACTTCCTGGAAAACAAGAGACTGGAGAACCCGACTAAGAAGGGTGAATTTAAAGATTTTAAAAAGGGTGATCTTGTTCCGACTTTTGCATGGCTCCAGGCTGATGGCTCCACTTCGTCAGGTTGCTGGGTTTATTGCGGTTCCGTAGGCGATAAGGGTAATCTGTCTATGCGCAGAGGAACGAAGGATGAATCTGGTATTGGTCTTTATTCCGAATGGGCATGGTGCTGGCCGATAAACCGCCGTATTATTTACAACGGTGCGTCGGTTGATCCAAGCGGCAAGCCCTGGGATCCCAAACGGGCGGTTATCAAGTGGGATGGCGAAAAATGGACAGGTGATGTTCCCGATGGTGCAGGTAATCCCGGCAAGGGCAGACCGCCGTTTATTATGAAACCCGACGGTGTGGCCAGCCTCTTCGGCCCGGGTTTGGTAGATGGACCATTCCCCGAACACTACGAGCCACTTGAGTGCCCGGTGGAGAAGAACCTGATGTCACCGCAGAAAAACAATCCGGTAATCAAACGTTTTGACGCAAGCGGCGTTGGCTCTGATATGGATGTTTATTCCGGTGTCGCCAGTTGCGATCCCCGGTTCCCCTTTATCGGTACAACCTATCGCGTCAGTGAACATTGGCAAACCGGTGTTCTTACCCGCTGGTGTCCATGGCTGGCGGAAATGCAGCCCGGCATGTTTGTGGAGATGAGCCAGGAATTGGCTAAAGAAAGGGGTATTGTTAGCGGCGACAAATGTTTAGTCAAGTCCGCACGCGGTGAAGTGGAGGCAACGGCAATTGTCACTCCACGTTTCAAACCATTTAACATTGATGGCAATACAATTCACGAGGTCGGTATTCCGTGGCATTATGGTTGGATCACTACAGCCGACAGGAAATATAATACCAATGATAAGAAGCCGGAAGTTAATACCTTCGGCGATGCCGCAAATATTCTGACATCAACCATCGGTGATGCCAACACCATGATCCCGGAAAGCAAAGCTTTCATGGTTAATGTTGTGAAGAAGGGAGGAAAGTAACATGGCTGAGAAAATTAAATTATACGATGATTCCAAATGCACCGCCTGTCGCGGTTGCCAGCTTGCCTGCAAACAATGGAACGGGCTGAAAGCCTTACAGACTGTGCATTCCGGCACATACCAGAATCCACCTTCTTTGCAGTCCAATACTTATATGATTATTCACTTTCAGGATTATGTTGATCCTAAAGGTGAAGTAAAATGGCTCTTCCGCAAAGAAGCGTGCATGCATTGTACCGACGCGGCTTGTGTGACGGTTTGCCCCAGCGGCGCACTTTATTACAATAAAGATTTTAAAACCGTAGGCATGGACAGGGAAAAGTGCATAGGTTGCAAAGAATGTGTTGCGGCTTGTCCGTTTGAAGTTCCCCGTTATGATGCAAAGACGGAGAAAGTTACCAAATGCGATATGTGTGAAAGCAGGATTACCAACAAACTCGATCCTGCGTGCGTTAAGGCTTGTCCTACCGGTGCCCTCAAATGGGGCGATAAAGAAGCCATCATGAGTGCTGTTGCCAAACGCAAAGAGTATTTGGGAGTGGCCGCTACCACCTACGGAGATAAGTTTGTCGGCGGAACACATTTTATGTATCTTCTGAAAGAACTGCCGGATGTTTACGATGGCATTAAGAAAAATCCCAAAGTATCGTTCTCTATTACGATTTGGAAGAAGTGGTTAAAGCCGTTGAGTTTACTTGCTGCAGGTGGCGTAATCGGAGGCTCCTTTCTCCACTATGTTCTGCACGGTCCTAAAAGACCCGATCCGGAAGAAGTAATACAAGAAGACAAGAAACAGGGAGGTGCGTAGCATGAAAAAGGGACTGATTAAAGTTACTTCAGGATATGAGAGATTTGTCCACTGGCTACTGGCTATTTCCTGCTTACTGTTATGCTTCACGGGAATGGGTATGATGTATGAATCTCTGAATATTCTTGGCAAGGTTATGGGCGGATTGCATGGTTTGAAAGTTGTGCATAACATTACAGGAGTTGTTTTCGGAGTTGCACTTCTGATGGCCATACAGATGTGGTGGAAAGAAGCGGGACTATTTGTTTTCCCGGAAGATATTGACTGGATACTGACAGCAGGCGGTTATTTGTGGCATGTGGATAAAGTTCCTGAAACGGGCAAATACAATCCCGGTCAGAAAATGTTTTTCATTACCGTCGCCCTCTGTGGTTTGCTCATGTTGGCCACCGGATTCTTCATGTGGTTCCCGGGAGCCTTTCCTTTAGGGACAGAGCTGCTGCGCTGGTTATATCCGCTGCATGCATTTGGTTTTTTTGTTATCTTCGCTTTTTTCTTTGTTCATCTTTACCTGGGCACCATTGGTAATCCCGGAACTGTTCAGGCAATGATTACCGGCTGGGTAACCCGTAACTGGTTGAAGAAGCAGCATCCCGGATGGCTCAAAGAAATGGAGCATGAAGGTACACTTGTAATTTCTGACGGGAAGAAGTAAGACGATTATCGTCTGTAAGTAACTATCTATAAACCTAAAGAGGCCTAGAGAAAATATTCTCCCGGCCTCTTTTTTTGTTCATAGGTCAAGTTAATTGGCTTAAACAAGACAGCGCCCTTCTTTTAGAAATAAAGGTTGGGGAAGGTTTTACAGAATACCAGAATGCCCTGTACCCCGCTTTGTGGTAATGTTCGCTTGACATAAAATATATTTAATTTTACAATAAATAAAAATATTATCAAATTTGTTTAAAGTACAGATCTATCCGCAGCGGAATGTGAGGCAAATGATAAATATTAGAATCACATTAAAAAAGATATTATTGCTCGGAGCAGCTCTCTTCAGCATCATACTTCTAGTATTTGCCTGTAATAATGGAAACCAGCCCCCCCCTGGTTCTCCGCATTGGCAGCCCGATGGCCGAGGGTAGCAATGTGACTCTCGGCTATGAAAAATTCAGAGATCTCGTCAAAGAAAAATCAAATGGTAAAATTATTATTAAAATATATTCTAATGCTTCGCTCGGGAATGACCTGGCTACAATGAAAGCGGTTCAGAATGGAGAACTGGAAATGGCATCATCCTCAACACCAAACCTTGAGGGTATATCAAAAAAATTCACCGTATTCGATTTGCCCTACATAGTGCAGCCGGAGAATCAGGTGAAGCTCTACCAATCGCTCGATACAGGAGAGCTAGGCGCATATATTGATGAAATATCGGCGGAAAATGGACTCAAACCGGTGTTAATCAGCGAGTATGGGTATAGAAACTTCACAACAATCTCCAAACCCCTCAAGTACCCTGAAGATATCAGGGGTTTGAAAATACGAACTACTCAATCAAGCATTGAGATAGAGGTCGCGCGTGCGCTGGGGGCAATCCCGGTATCGCTCCTCTGGGCTGACACTTACCCCGCGCTGATAAGAAAAACAATAGACGGAGAGGGGAACACCTTCAGCCTTCTGCACTCGGCCGGGCATGACAAAATACTGCGTTATGTAACCCTGACAAGACATAACTACAGCATGCACATACTGATGATAAATAAAAAATTATGGGATGGCTTCGATTCCGAAGTAAAAAGAATCATAACTGAATCAGCAAAAGAGGCTCTTCACTATGAAAGGGAAGCATCAATAACCATGGAAGCAAAAGCCATGAAGATGATGGAGCAGTCAGGAGTAAAAATTATTAAAATTCAGCCTGATGAAAGAAAGAGATGGATAAAGGCGCTAAAACCGGTATGGGATAAAAAAAGATCAGAGTTCCCCGAAAAACTCATTAATCTCGTAATGGATTCTCAGAAATAGAAAATGTTAAATAAATTTATAAAATTGACCGTTAGGCAAAGGCTTTTCTTGCTGATATTCAGCATGTTTGGACTTGTTACTGTAATGGTAGTCGTCCTTTTCATCTCTGGGAGCAGCGCTAAACTAAACAATATAAAGCTTATTGAACAAATAACATTTGAACTCAGCCATGTAAGAAATCTTAGTTACTCAATGTATCAACAGAACCATATGATAAAATTGTATGTTCTTACCGGCGACATTCAATATCTTCGTGATATTGATAACTCCCGTAAGGAAATGAAAACCTCAATAGAGAATCTCGCCAAAGCAATTACAAGCAGAGAGATGCAGCAGCAACTCGGCACAATCAGGCTTACGCTTAATCAGTATAACCGGACAATAGATTTCATTATTCTTGTAAGAAAGGAGAAAGGAAAATCATCTGCCGAACAGTATATGTCCTACGGCGGTCTGCTGAAGAATGCGGAGAATGAGATGAAGATTCTTTCATCAATGTCCATCGCAAATGCTCAATCTGAGATAAGCCATGATTCAGAAGTGCTCAACAAAATTCAGTTACTTTTTATAATAATTTTTCTTATCGCCACAACCGCAGCTTTTTTTATCAGTAGAAAAATCAATTCACTCATAGTCAAACCTTTTGAAGAACTGCTTACCGGCGCAAAAAAAATATCAAGGGGTGAATTTGACTACAGGGTAAAACTTTCAGCAGGCAATGAGTTTTCGGAAGTAGGTGATGCGTTCAATACAATGGCAGCAGAACTGAAAGAATCATTTTTTGAGCTGCATGGTGCAAAAGTGAAACTTGAGGAGAACATAACAGAGCTTAAGCAATCGAATGATGACCGAAAGAAACTCGAAAGCCAGCTTATCCAGACGCAAAAGATGGAAGCAATAGGAACACTTGCTGGGGGAATAGCACATGATTTCAATAACATACTAAGCGCTATAATTGGTTTTTCCGAACTCTCACTTTTTGATCACTCTATTTCGGACAAGACGAAAAGGAACCTGAACGAAATATTAAAAGCTAGTGACAGGGCAAAGGAACTTGTGTCTCGGATACTTCTTTTCAGCAGGCAAAGCGAACAGGAAAAAGTCACTGTATCACCTGCCGTTATCATAGCAGAGGCGATGAAACTTCTAAGGGCATCGATTCCTACGTCTATTGATATTAAACAGACAATAAGCTCCTCTTCGTTGATAATGGCTGTGCCGACACAGATACACCAAGTGGTAATGAATCTCTGCACAAACGCTTCCTTCGCCATGAAAGAGAACGCTGGTGTCCTTGAAGTAACTCTCGAAGATATTGATATAGACAAAACCAAACAGCTGCAGAACCACAATCTTACTCCAGGTAAATATGTAAAACTGACCGTATCAGATACCGGAACAGGTATTCCGGAAGAGATTATATATAAAATTTTTAATCCGTTCTTTACCACAAAACCCATTGGCAAAGGAACGGGCATGGGGCTTTCCATGGTTCATGGAATAGTAAAAAATTCCGGTGGGGATATTTGGGTTTACAGTGAAGTTGGCAAAGGAACCATATTTCATCTATATTTCCCGATAACGGAAGTGGAATATATTAAACTTGAATCCGCTCAGAATAAACTAAAGAGAGGTTCCGAAACCATCCTGATGGTTGATGATGAGCCGGCGATTGTTGAAATAGGAAAATCTATACTGGAAAGCCTGGGATACCGAGTCAAAGGATTTACGGAAAGTAAAAAAGCCGCAGAAGAGCTTATAAACGGAAAAGAAAAATATGACGCAGTAATCACAGACAAAACAATGCCACATATGACCGGAATTGAACTGGCAAAAAAAATAAGAACAAACGGCATAGACATTCCAGTTCTGATGATTACCGGCTATGGAGATAAAGCATCAATGGATCAGCTCAGAGAGACCGGGATAGAAGAAATTATCATGAAGCCCTTTCTAGCAGATACGCTTTCAAATACTCTGCGTAAAATTCTTGATAAAAAAACAAATCTAGGATGAACATTTCGCTAACATCGACCAGATCATTTGTATCAAAGAGTACAAAGGGGGCATAGATTTAGTATTTTATATTCACCGCCTTCGTAACCTAATAACATGTAAGTAACGCAAGGTCACCTGCAGAGCCAATGACAGCGCAGGAAATTTATACTCCCATCCTTTATGGTTTAAGTTTTTTTGGTGAATCACCCAAAATAAACGCTATGCTCCTCCATCCGTAACCTAGCGAAGAATTGCGTTCCATTTTTAGATAACTTCTCAGATTTTCGGACTCGGCTTAGTTGTAGATGTCAATCGCTTCTGATCGGCACCCTCCCTCTACTTAATTGCCGGTACGGATGATACCACACTGCCACCTACAACTGCGCTCAGCTCTGTTACATAGCTTTTCAACTGTTCGGCCTGAGCACTGAGTTCTTCAGAGGCGGCTGCTGATTCTTCAGCGTTGGCCGCCGTATGCTGGGTTACTCCATTCATCTCGGCTACAGCTGTGCTTACCTCGGAAATACCATGGGCCTGTTCCGTGGAGGCCGTGGCGATTTCATCTATCAACTGGCTGATCTTGCCGGAAATGGCAATGTTGTCCTTAAATGCTTCTTGTGTCTTTTTGGTCAGCTCATTGCCGTTCTTTACCGCCTTGATTGTGTTTTCAATGAGGTTGTTTGTGCTCTTGGCTGCCTCTGCCGCCCGCATGGCCAGGTTTCTGACCTCATCGGCAACAACGGCAAATCCTGCCCCGGCTTCACCGGCGCGTGCCGCTTCTACAGCGGCGTTAAGGGCGAGAAGGTTGGTCTGGAAAGCGATCTCGTCAATGGTTTTGATGATCTTGGAGGTCTCTTCGCTTGATTTCGTAATTTCCAAAATAGCCTTGCTCATTTCGTCCATGTGAGAGCTGACTTTCTCCACAATATTTTTGGCGTCAGCCATCATCGCCTTGGCCTGCCCGGCATTGTCGGCATTTTGTTTTGTCATGGAAGACATTTCTTCCATGGATGAAGATGTCTCTTCCAGGGATGCCGCCTGTTCGGACGATCCTTCAGCCAGTGACTGGCTTGCCGAAGATACCTGGGATGCCGCTGCCGCAACCTGATCGGCGCCGTCGGTCAGGCCGGCAACAACCCGGTTGATGGGGTTGGTGATGGACCTGGACAAAAAGATACCGAAACCGAGGGCAAGAAAAGTACCGATGAACATTACCGCAAGGTTGAGATAATTAGCAAAAAGGGCTTTGCTTTCGGCCGCATGCTTCTCTTCCTTCACCAGCTTCATAGCAATTTCGATCAGCTCTGAGAGTAGTTTTTCGGAATGGTCAAAAGATTGCCGCAGTTTACCCGTGGCTAGGCTGATGGCTTCGTCCCTTTTCCCGGCCTTGATCAGTTCGTTAAAGTCATTGCTTTGCTTCTTCCATGCCTCCCACTCTGGCAAAAATTGTTTCCAGGCTGCTTCTTCTTCCTTACTGCGGGGGATTGGTTCATAGATTTTCCAGGCTTTGTCCGCACGTTCCCAGGCAGCAGCGATGTTCTTGTGAAAGAGGTCAAATTCTCCGCTGCTTTTGACGAACTCAGGAATCAATATAGTCCGTTGATTCGCCTTGATGGCCGTTTGCGCCTCGTTGATTATCTCCAGGGATCGAATGGCCGGCAGGGTTTGATCATTCACTTCTACCAGGGCTTTTTCCGTGGAGGAAATACCTAACCAACCAATAAAACCTACGATCAGGCAAATAGCAGCCACAATGGAAAAAGCACCGATCAATTTTACACTTAGTTTCATGTTTTTCATATTAATCTCCTTATTTGTTTTTTATGTATATATAATTATGCCGCGTCGGAGATACCCTTTTGGGTACTGGCAACATCTTCAATCTCCTGACTGCTCAGGACGCGGTCAATATCCAGCAGAATCTTCACGCCTGTGCCCATCTTGGCCATACCCAGGATGTAGGCTGTATCCATTTTGGCACCGAATGTCGGCGTATCGGCTATCTCGCCTAGCTTGATGTTGAGCACCTCGGAGACAGAATC
>JANXZU010000097.1 GCA_025355345.1 Syntrophaceae bacterium | reverse complement strand
CCGACTGAAGGCAACTTGATGAGAGGAGGAAATGACCATGCTAGCAACACACAAAACACACCAGGAGCAGTTCAATAATTTAGGTACGATCTTGATGTTATCGGCCTGGTCATTTGTGATGGTTATTGCATCCTTCCTGTTCCTCTATCTCGGACATTTACTGGATGCCTATCTGGGGACTTCTCCGAACTTCATGCTGGGTTTGTTCTTCCTGGCGATCTTCCTGAGCGTCATGAGACTCTATCAGGAAGCATGGAAGAAGGTAAAGGGCATTTAATCTCCGCTTAAATCAACAAACATGATCTTAGAATATAAACGTAACCCCCTTAAGGCAAATGCCTTAAGGGGGTTTAAAATTTGGTATTATACGCTTTCCAATATAATCGACATGCCTTGTCCACCACCAATGCAAAGAGAGGCCAGGCCGTATTTCACGCCACGTTTTTTCATCTGCATGGCCAGTGAGTAGGTGATCCGGGCGCCGGTGCAGCCGATGGGATGGCCTATGGAAATTGCCCCGCCGTTGACGTTGCAGATATCCTGATTGACACCAAGCTCTTTAATGCAGGCCAGAGCCTGAACAGCAAAGGCTTCATTAAATTCAAGCAACCCCATATCCTTCATCGAGAGGTTGAGCTTCTGAAATAACTTGCGTGTGGCAGGTATCGGTCCAAGACCCATGTAGGCAGGATCAACACCGCCGGATGCATAACCTTTGATCTTGGCCAGAGGTTTGAGACCCAACTCTTTGACTTTCTCTCCGCTCATGACGACCACTGCAGCAGCAGCGTCGTTGATGCCGGATGCATTACCTGCCGTTACGGACCCGTCTTTTTTGAATACCGGTGAGAGTTTGCCCATTTTTTCCAGTGTTGTGTCCATGGGACGTTCGTCCACTTTAAATATTTTGGGGTCGCCTTTCTTTTGGGGAATGACAACTGGAACAATTTCGTCCGCCACGGCGCCGGAAGCATTGGCTTTAAGTGCGCGTTGATGGCTGGTGAAGCCGAACAAGTCCTGCTCCTCACGGGAGATTTTATAGAGTTTTGCCAGGTTTTCTGCTGTCATGCCCATGTGGTAGGCATTAAATATCTCATAGAGCCCGTCATGCACCATCAAATCTGTAATCTGACCATAGGGCATACTCATGCGATAACCCCAGCGCGCATCAGGCAGAGCGAAGGGAACATTGCTCATGTTTTCCATTCCGCCGGCAATAACTGCATCGGCATCGCCTGCGAAAATTGACTGAGCAGCCAAAGCAATGGCCTTCATGCCGGAGGCGCAGACTTTGTTCACTGTATAGGCGTTAGTCTCTTCCGGAAGGCCGGCATAAATTGTTGACTGCCGGGCGGTACTTTGGCCTTGACCGGCCTGCACGCCGTGGCCCATGATAACTTCATCAAAATACACTGGTTTGAGTCCCTTGTCATAATCATCATATTTTTTGTTGATTTCTGTTTGATCAAAATCTCCGAAGGGTTTGGGCCGATAAGATTTGATATCATCAGTTATTGTCGGGCGAAGACCGCAGCGTTTGATGGCCTCCTTAATCACGGTAGCGCCCAATTCGACAACCTTTACGCCTTTTAAGGAACCGCCGAATTCACCGACGGCAGTTCTAGCACCATTTACAATAAAAGCTTCTTTCATTTTTTTCATACTCCTTTCTCGATATCATATAAAAAATAAAGTCATTGAACTTGTCGTTCAATCTTCTAGTTCTTTTTGCTTCCATTGGCGATGTTATTCATCTTAATGATAAAAAATATACTTTCAGAAGATTTTAAAATGGCATATCATGTACAGGGTTAACTGGCAACTCATATAGAACAGGGAACGGACAAAAACATTGACTTCACCAACTCAAAGTGATAGGTCATCTCGACTTTACGGTTGTTCGCATAAGACGAATTGGAAGGTAAAAAATGCTGGATATTAAATATTTAAGACAAAATATCGAGATCGTCCGTAAAAAGATGGACGAAAGAGGTCAGTCAATAGATTTTGACCGCTTTCTTGGATTAGATGCAAAAAAGCGGGATACTTTGCAGTTGGCAGAAAATCTGCGCAACGAGCGCAACAGTGTTTCTAAAGAAATCGGTGAGTTGAAGAAAAAGAAGGCAGATGCCTCAGCGCTTATTGAGAAAATGGGTAATGTTTCGACAAAGATAAAAGAATATGATGAAAGCCTGCGGGTGCTGGAAGAGGAGATAAATGCTTTTGTCATGATCGTGCCGAATATACAGCATGAATCAGTGCCGCAAGGCAAGGGCTCCGAAGATAATACGGTCGTGCGCAGCTGGGGGAAAAAGCCTTCATTTTCTTTTGAGCCTAAACAGCATTTTGAACTGGGTGAAAGCCTCAACATTCTGGATTTCGCCCGTGGGGCAAAAATAACCGGAGCCCGTTTTACGGTCTATCGCGGGGCAGGCGCTGCCATGGAGAGAGCGCTGATAAGCTTCATGCTCGACTTACATGTGGAGAAGCACGGCTATACGGAAGTCTTAACGCCCTTCATGGTGAATGCGGAAAGTATGACTGGCACTGGCCAACTGCCAAAATTCAAAGAAGATCTTTTTAAGATTGAAGGCATGGAATATTATCTGATTCCCACAGCGGAAGTTCCGGTTACCAATATTTACAGGGATGAAATTCTGGAAGAAGATAAACTGCCCATTTATTTAGTAGCTTACTCACCTTGTTTCCGGTCGGAAGCCGGATCTTACGGCAAGGATACAAGGGGATTGATCCGTCAGCATCAGTTCAATAAAGTGGAGATGGTGAAGTTCTCTAAACCGGAAACTTCATATGACGAGTTGGAAAAACTGACCGCCAATGCAGAGGATGTTCTGGAAAAATTGGGTATTGCTTATCGCACCGTTTGCCTTTGCACGGCTGATCTGGGATTTTCTTCAGCCAAGACTTATGACGTGGAAGCCTGGATGCCTGGGCAGAATACTTATCGGGAAATTTCTTCGTGCAGTAATTTTGATGATTTTCAGGCACGCCGCGCCTCGATTCGCTTTCGCCGGTCGGATGGCGGCAAAGTAGATTTTGTGCATACATTAAACGGGTCAGGGCTGGCAGTAGGCCGTACAGTTGTGGCGATCTTGGAAAATTATCAGCAAGCTGATGGCAGTATCATAATACCGGAAGTTTTGCGTCCTTATATGAGAGGTTTGGAACGAATTACTCCTTAGTAAGTTAGAAATTATTTTCTGCGCTCTTTTGGTAGAAAATAATTTCGTTAACGCACTTATCCCGTTTATCGGGATTAAGGTGATCTGAAGGATAACCGAAGAAATAAATGATGGAGGGATGGCCGAGTGGTCGATGGCGGCGGTCTTGAAAACCGTTGACTGAAAGGTTCGCGGGTTCGAATCCTGCTCCCTCCGCCAGAAAATTATGACTTGCACTAATAATTATGTGCAAGTTATTCAATAAAGGTCAAAAATGGAGAGATGGCTGAGTGGCCGAAAGCGATCGCCTGCTAAGCGATTGTACGCCCCTTAAAGGTGTACCGCGGGTTCAAATCCCGCTCTCTCCGCCATTTTTTTTGAATGTGTTATTAGCAAGGGATCAATGTTTATAAGTGCATTTTGCGCCCATGGCTCAGCTGGATAGAGCGCCAGACTACGAATCTGGATGTCGCAAGTTCGAATCTTGCTGGGCGCACCAATTAAATTAAGGGGTTAGCCAGGTGTGGTTAACCCCTTTTTTTCGTTTGTGACCAAATTGTGACCAGTTGTCTGAAAAATGGTGTTTTCTAGCTTGCAAACCGCTTCCTGATTATCCTGCTTTATAAGGTGTGCGTAGATATTTAGAGTAGTGGTCGGATTTGAATGTCCCATTTGGTTTGATATGTATTTAATGTTTTCGCCTTGCTGAATCAAAAGACTTGCGTAAGTATGTCTGAGGTCGTGAAATCTTATCCTCGGGCATTCTGCTGCTTTTAAAGCTGGTTCATAATAGCGCCTAACAAGGTTCTCTTTTTTTATGGGTGTCCCAGCTTTACTTGCAAAAATCAAATCATCATCTTTTGCACCACTAGCAAGCTTCCATTTAGCCAGTTCTTTGATAACGACTGGCGAGAGATCAATTTTACGCACTGATCCTTTTGTTTTTGGCTCAAAGAATCGCCCATGATTAAAAGTGCGCTTGATATGAATTTGCTTCTTCTGAAAATCTATGTCTGACCACTTTAATCCCAGAAGCTCACCTTGTCTCGCACCTGTCATAATTGCTGTCAGGAAGAGAGTGTGATATTTTTGATTTGTTACTTGATTGAGAAACGCCTTGATCTGATCTGGATTTAAAACTTGAATCTTCTTATCATCTAAACATGCTCCTGTGTTTCTTGGTCGTTCGGCATCTCTAACTGGGTTAACACTAATATAATTATGCCTGACAGCGTATCGCATGACCTGATTTAATGTAACAATAATTTTTCTCAACGTCGATAGATTCATTTTCTCCGCTTGCCTTGATGTTATAAATTTTTCAATAGTCGCTGTGTTAATCAGACTAATTTTTAAATTGTCCAATTCTGTGAAATGCAGTTTTAAAATGCTCTCATACATCTCCCATGTTGTTTCTCTGATATTTGATTTCTTGTATTCAAGCCACTTTTGGGCGATCTTGCTAAAAACTAGTATTTTCTTATATTGAATAAATGTGCGTGCTGAAACCTTTTCCTCAGTTTCCCTGAGCATGTCCTTTGCTCTCTGCTTCGTTGTTCCTTCTGGCATAGTTTTGCGGTAACGCTTACCATTCTGGTCATAGCAGTCTATAACGTAGCGATCACCCCTTTTACTAACAGCCACTTAAAATCACCCCTTGCTTTATTGATTACAATCTTACATTATAACAATATAACATGTCAAGTATTTCTTGATTTGAGTTCATTATAATTGTAAAAGCTTCCCATGGCAGACAAGATAATATTTTCAACACGAATCAATGAAGATTCAATTAAGAGCTTGAAGCATATTGCCGTTGATGAAAATAAGTCACTAGGCAATTTGCTCGAAGAAGCCATTGCAGACCTCTCGAAAAAATACGAAAAGAAACCGACCAAACAACCCCCAAGTAAGTAAACTCGATTCATTTTATTTTCATTCCAGTTGCCATCATCGTCTTTTATGTCCCTAAACGAATTTGAGTATTATGAAATGGTAAGGGCTATGAATAAACACTGCCCTTCCAACAGTTTCAGTTGCTCTGTTGCGCTGGTGTCAATAGATTGCTGTGTCTCCGCACTGGAAGCCGTCTTCCACCAGTACTAAGCTGTCTTTTAGCTGCTTCCATCTTTTCCAGCGAGTCAGCATGTGCCCTGAGTGCGTCTGAATATGTTGGGGCTGGGGTAAGCTTTCTTTCAGCAACTTTCTTTTCAGCCTCTTGTTTTTCAAACTCGTCAGCCCACTCACGTGCCGCCTTGCTTGGAGATTCCGGCATTACCACTGCGGAATAAGCTTTTGTTTTGCGGATGGGTGGGGCACACTTGTTTTGCAATGCTTCTTTAGCTTCTATCTCGGCTATCAATGTTTTTAGGGCATCAAGGTAAGTATTATGTGAAGCCTTGCTTGCAAATTTAGGGAGCATACCCTTAAAAGAATAAGTGCCTTTATTTCGGATGGATGGGAAAACTGCTGCTTCAAGCCACTTTAGCAAAGGCAATGCCGCTGGCTTATGGCTACGCGATAGAAAATAATAAAGACCATCCTCGGAAAGCATAATCATTTTCCTTATTCCCGTAACTGTGTTAACGGAAAGCAGTGTTTTTAATTGTTCGGGGACATGGCGCACCATTGTTGAAACATCAGAATCATACCGAACCACATTACACACATCTTTTTCTAACCACTGTGGTTCACCATTCTCGTCTTTTACAAACCTTACCTTATTGCCCTTGTAATTAAATCCTTCTAATTCATAATTCATATAGATCTCCTTTTTATGTTTTAATACTTAATAAAGATTTATGCCTGCCGCGAGTCCAGTTAATCTTTTGTATGATCAACTGGCTGCGCTATCTCACCGCTTGCACTTTCCAAAATTATGTTTCCGCCATTGCCTCCTTTCAGATTCCCGTAATATTTCTTCCGCTGCTTCGATCGCATTCTGTAATTCAAGTTCTACTTGCATGGTTCAATTGCTCCATTTCTAAAAATAGCTGTCACCAAAACTGTCACCACTATGAAAAAAGGTATTAATAATAATATTATTATTGTGTTATATACTGTCACCACCTGATATATATGACTTTTAAATATGTAATATCCCTCTCTCTTATAGATATTGGTGACACTTTGTAAGAACTCAATTATATTAGCTATATACATTATGATTATTCCTCTAAAACAGGTGGTGACAAAAGTGGCGACAACTCCCAGCACTTCGTTGATTTATTAAACAGAATTTCGCCCGCATTGGTAAGATTGGTTAAAGATGTCTTATAAACCCACACGCCAGCTCTCTGTGAGTGAACTGCTCTTTGAACATCTCGGTCGGAATGCGATCCTCTTTTTAAAACACGTCTGATTTTTTGTTCCATCTTTGCCATTTTAGAATCCGCATCAATCGGATCATGCAGTTGTCGCACTGATAGCTGCCAGTCCATGAGTTTAATGCCTTTTTCAACAATACTTTCATCGATTGTGCTTTGCTTTTCATTAATAGCGATTAGCATCATAAATCTGAGCGCATATGTATCAATCCTCTTTGAGTGTTCTGACCTGTCGAGGTTCCTATACCAGTGCTCGTATAGCAACAGCGCCGTATCTGTAATATCCACCTCAAGACTTCTGCCAACAAATTGGATAATGTCATCAAGTTTTTCTTGTAATAGACGTTTATCTCGCCCTGGTATTTTTTTCGGGAATGCATATTTCTTTTCGCCTGATCCTGGCACTATAAAAAGGCGATTATTAAAGCCGATGTCAGTGAATGAAGAATCCCAAGTGTGCTCATATGTTTGAATAGTACTTGCAGCTAATATTGAGAGATGTACGTCGCAGAGTTTTATTGAAGTTGTCTTAGTTTGAGATTCGTAATTATTACTTTCAAACAGAGTATTGATACAAGGTAGTAAAACAGATCCATCAATTTTGCATTTTCCGATTAGTTGTTTTAATTCATCGAGACAGAGCAATAGACGGGGGGATTCTTTTATTATTTTTTGAAGCCCCTCCGCTGATCCTACACCGAAACAAACTTTTAACTGCGTGTCTTCATCCCTGAAAAAGTTGATTGTCTTTGTCATTGCTGTTGATTTTTTATCGTCAGCGCTTTGTCCCAGTAAGACGACAAATAGGCGTGGTTGTGTCTTTAGTTCGCTTGCCAATGTAACGGGTAAAAATGAACCTAAACAAGTCAAAAAAGAAATATAAAAAAAATGTGCGGGAGGCTCTAAATAAGATGAATATAGATTTGCAAATTCACCAGCAACTCCTGACATAATGTCTGGAAAAGGCATGGTGTCTATGTATTTTGTAGGCACAGGAATAATACTTGTTGTATATTCAATTTGTGATTGTTCTGAAAAAAAGTTCTTACATCCTGCGACGGCATTATTTATCGTATGCTGCCCATAGGTTACACCATTGGCATAATGTTTATCATCCCATTTTTTACGGAAGAGTTTCGATTCCCTAAAGACCTTGTCAATAATTTCTTTTTCACCATTAAACCAAAAGGCTAAATGGTTGCACAAAGCCATGTCGGCTTCAGACTGTGAAGGGTAATTGGAAAAATCTCCATCAAGTAGCCGTTGAATGTCTGAACCTCTCTTGCTTTCCAGTGCCTTCTTCAATCGATCGTCTAGAGCAAAAGATTGAGTGGGTAGTTTTCCCTGCTCACACTTTTCTGCGGTTTTATCCGAAAATACTTCCTTATAGAATTGATCAATTTCTTCTTGCCGATTTTCAATTACTCGTGGGTAGCCAGATAATGCGTGACCAGTTATTGTGACGTAGCGTCCTGATGAATATATTTCAATTAATCCGTTTTTCTTTCCAGGGACAGGCAGAGAAGCTTTGACCAATACACGAATCCCACGACTAGAAGGTGAAAGTTCCGTGTAGCCGTTTATTTTTTTTATATGCCGCTCAACTATCGGGTCTATTAATTTAAAGGCAGGGCAGTGGCATTTATCAAAATCCAGAGCAATATAAGGATCGTCACTCGTCAGCACAAATCCAATGCCATCAAAATTATCCGAAGCATTTTTGCATGCATTGTAAGTTGACCAAGTCGACGGATCATTAGATTTGGCATAACCACCGCTAGGTTTATGCGGAGGCTTTGTTGTTTTTCCATCTCGGATTTCTGCTTTCCAATTCACAAATTGTGGAAGTCGTTGTATCTCGTTAGGAATTTTTTCAAAAATAGGCTGCAAGAATGTCATGCTCATACTTTGCCTTCCCCATATTGTTTTTCGATCCAAGCCATTACTTTAGGCGAGTCAAAACGTATATACTTGCCAATCATGATGCGTGGGATTGCATCATCCCCGCTTTGCATCGTCCTGAAGTATAACCATGATGGTTTAACTTTTAGCTGACCTGCCATTTCTTTAATTGTTAACAATTCTTGATCCATTTTGTGTCCTCCTCTATAAAAAAATTTTATTTAAAACCTTTAACGTTTAATTTGATGCTTGTCCTATACTATAGTATTTTTTGCGCCTTATAGTAACTGACACAATGCCAACATGCTGATTATATTAATGATAAAATTTATTTAGAGATAAAACGTCGTCTAAAATACAAATGCGTTATAACTAAAATCATGTAACTAGATGTAATTATAAGGTAATAGATGAAATATTGCAAATACTGTAGCCACTAAAATAATGATAATAATGATTATTATTGTTTGATATCTTTGCATATATATAATATTAAAGTAGCCACTATGTATATTGACACATCAAAATCTGTTCAACGGGGCAAGACATATATCCGACATCTTCTAAGAGAGAGCTACAGGGAAGACGGAAAGACCAAACATCGCACTATTGCCAAACTATCGAGTTGTTCAGATAAAGAAATTGCCGCCATGAAGCTTGCCCTCAAACATAAGGACAACCTTTCCATATTATTATCCGATAAAAATAATGAACCAAAAGACGGCATGCGAGTGGGGGCTCTATTATGTCTTAATGCCATAGCAGAGAGACTTGGTATTACGAAAGCATTGGGTGATGATAAAAATGGCAAGCGCGCCTTGTGGCAGGTAATAGCAAGATTGCTGGATCATGGTTCGCAGTTGAGCGTTGGACATCTGGCTACAACCCACAGTGTTCGAAGTCTATTGGGGATTCGCTCAGTCAACGAACCTATCCTATTTCGTAATATGAAATGGTTATCTGTCGAACGGGAGAGGATCGAAAAGCAGCTATTTGAGATTAGGCATGTCGCATCCAGTCAGAAGTTATTTTTGTATTATGTGACGAATTCTTATCTTGACGGGACAAACGTCCATGTAACTCTTGACAAAAATAAACAGAAGGGAGACAAACTTTCATTAGCAATCGGGGTATTGAGCGATCAGGATGGTTGTCCTATATCAATGCGGGTCTTTGCCATCAACACGAATGATCCAAAATCATTATCGCAGCAGATTGACATCATTGCAAAGAGTTTTAGCATCAAAGACGTAATCCTAGTAGGCGATTGGCAGATGTTAAAAACCACTCAACGTAACCTTGATAATGGTTATGCATTTCACTATATCACCGCAATAACCAAAGCTCAGATACAGAAGCTTTGTGAAAATGATATATTTCAAAACATGCCGTATTGGAAATATTTAGGTGACGTTAAGACAGAAAGCGTGCGCTATATTATTGGGATAAATCCCGAGAGTATAAACGCAAAAATATTAATAGATTATATACAGTATGTGATTGAAACGGATGTTCCTGATACAAAATTGGCTGCAAATATTATTGACGAGCAATATAAATATATTACCCAAGCGGAAGATGTATTTCGCACTCTAAAGATCGGGCATCTAGAAATGCTGTCAACTTCAACTGTCACAAACTCCATCGCATCGGGGCGTATACTTGTTGTGATGCTTGCATATATTATGGAAAGGGAATTGGATCGTTGTTGGCAGAAGTTGGGTTTGACGGTTGCCGAGGGTATTGATGAATTAAGCTCTATCCGAAGTGTAACTGTGAATGATGGAGATGCCTCCCAACAAATCATACCTCAAGCCGAAGGCATAAGAAAAAAACTACTTGAAGCTGCTGATGTGAAATTGCCATATATATTTACCGTGCGCAAAGTCCAAGTAGACAAGGTTGATGTGCGACAATTATAACTCCCGACCGACGACAATTATATTTCCCTGTTTGCCGAACGATATGAGCGCGGCAGTGTAATGGTTACGAGTAACCTGCCATTTTCCAAATGGGAACAAATCTTTAAAGATCCTATGACTACAGCAGCGGCAATTGATCGGCTTGTTCATCATAGTATTATACTGGAAT
>JANXZU010000043.1 GCA_025355345.1 Syntrophaceae bacterium | reverse complement strand
CTGGAATTTGTACTTTCATATTAGAGACTTATAGCACATTTTCCAGACAAAAACAACCATAAATCCACAAATATCTTCAGTTTTCAAAGAGCACTATCAATATTCATGCGGGTTTCAACCCGCATTTTTCAGAACGGACTAATTACTCCTTTTACCGTGTAATTTTTTTGTGATACGGGCGATGAACTGTAGCCGCCGAACATTGATTATCCTATTTCGGTTGCGGGATGGCAGTTGCCTGAAAAGATGCCACTTGTATCCCTTGCTTTGTCTTTACAATAACCAGTCCGAACCTATTGACCCCTTCTATCGTTTTCCCACGGGCAAAAACCTTCAGATTAAATTTTCCCGTCACCACAGCAGTGTTGTCAAAGATTCGAGCCTTTGCTTCTTCGATCTTGATGGGGTCATATTTCCTTGATCCATTTTTGAATGCCTCAATAAACTGTGACTTGGACTCAACGAGCGCCGTTGAATGGATGTGCATATACTTATTATCCAACAACCGTTCAAGACCAACAGTATCCGCTTGGCTTACAAGTGATGCCCATTGTTGTGTCGCATCCAGTGCATCAGATTCCCCGAATGCATCAATGTTGCAGGGCTTTTCCTGTTGTGCTTTCGCCATTTCCCCAAAAACGGACAACATCGTGACGATTACCATCAGCAAAACAAACCTTTGAATTTTCATGATTGAGTTTCTCCTTTTTGGCAAAATCATGTCTACCAGTGCTATAGTTCTATCCGTATTGCTCGGTTAAGATCAAGCAACATTTGAACTATGCAGGTTATCGGCACCACCTACGAAGCGAGGGTTTTGGGTTTTGAATGGATATGAGGATTTCGGACTGTAACTACTACTTTTAGGTAGGTAAAGCCATTGCGTAGGTTGCCACATTCGAGATAATGGTAAATCACTTGCTCGACATAAGGCCACTGGAAACCTCACTGTTGTGATTAAATATCGGCCAGACAGAGCCACTACTGTCTGGCCGATATTGTCTTGGACTGTTACTTATAGATACCGCAGCCGAAGTATATGTCACCTTCCTTCACGTAATAGGATGACTTGGCCTCGATCTTCTTGGTCACCGGGTTTGTCCAGTTATAATCCTGCCAACCTTTGCCTTTGGTTTTGGCCCCTTGGGTCATTTCTTTCATGAACTGCTTTCCACTGCTGTCCTTGAGTTCAATCAGGTTCTTGCCGACAAGGGCCTTGTTGGCCCCGTGGGCTAGCATGACACCGTTGAAGTCGATGACAAAGAGATATAAAGGTCTTTTTTGACGAACTGACCTTTGGGGTCGTTAATGGCCGCAAAGGCCTTATCCTTGCCGTTGTCCTTGTAATAGGCAATGGCCTTCGCGACGAGATCCTGGGCCTCCTTGGCCGTTCCCTTTTCTGCAGCGCTTACAAAAGCCGTTGTAAGCAGACAAATAATAACCGCCATTAATACTTTTTTCATTCATTATCCTCCTTCACTAAAAACATAAATAAACAATTGTTTTATTAACTCTGAAACATTCGATTCGTTCCTTTTTTTCTCCCCCCATTTTCCCTCCTTTCCCGAGTACTAAAAAAACGGAACGAGCCGTGACCAGGGTGAATTTATTTACTGTTTAACATCAAGCCACGTGGTTTGAGCTGAGGTAAGTAGACCGGTTTCTCCCGGTACGTCAGGTTGAGTCATGTCTTCTCTGCTTGCCGCCTGGTTTCCCGTTAATTCCGCGACTTCACCTGAAAAAGATTACACCATTACTCCATTCAATTCGATTTGCTCTATTCTGGGGCGCTACCACTATTATTCGACCGCTTGCGCTTCCCGAACCATTGTCACCTCTCCACGATGCGCTAATGGTATTACCAGATATTGTTCCTTGACCATGTTCACGTATCGGCTTCAGTACCTCCCATGTAAAGGTATTCCTTGACTGTGTAATTTGATATTGAAATCCTATACTGCTATCCCATATCCCTTCAATGGATAGACTCGCAGCATCTTGCGTAAACTCGATAATCTTGATGTCCTTGCTATTCACGGGTACATTAATAGTTCTTCCATCTTGGGTTGTGATTCTCATTTCTGAGAAACCGGAGTTGATGAGGAACAAAGTTGACACAATAAAAACCAAAGCAACAACCATTTCTTTCGTTACGAGAATTTTAACAATTTTAAGCATTTCTAATATACCCCCTTCATTAAGATTTTTTTGTTTGAGCCGTGTAGCCCGGTTTCTTTCTGGTTTTACCGCCGCCAGAGAGCACCTTCCCTTGCTGATCTTGAGCCGAAACCCCGTAATGCCTTGTCCCGCCTGCGTCTTGCAACTTCGCCGCGGCGAAGTAGAGCAACTATTAGACATTATTCATGTATAGACCGAGTACCTGAAAATTTTCCTCGATCAATCCTGCTTCGGTATCCGGGCGGTTGTGCGGGTGCTCGGCGCAACGCCTTTCCCCCGCGACGACGTAGAGGAGTCCGGTCTGTTTGTCCTGGCGGAAGAGGATAGGCTCCAGGATGCCGTGCTGGACCACGGAGGCGGTGAGCTCTTCCAGGGCCTGGGGATCAAGGTATTTACGGGGTTGGTTGGGGTCCGACTGGAGTTCGGCCAGGGGGACGGAATAGAGTTGGTTTGGTGTGTAGGTGCCAGTAGTTGCCATAAGATACTCCTTTCTTCGACTCGAAAAGAATAATACGTCATGGAACTAAACTGTTAAGTATGCTTGGACAGTACACTGATTATTCTTACGGTCAAGAAGAAAGTATGACACCCCGATTATTTCCTTGCATAAGCCGGAATGGCAGGTTAAATTCCTCACATCCGATAGATGGGTTGTTTGACGAAGCAGGTAACATCGGTATTGAAGGGGCAGAAGAAGTAGCAACCAACAATCCGCTGAAAGGTACAGCGTACCGCCGCTCGTTAGCGGTGGCGTAAGCGGCAAAGCTAGTGTGGCGGAAGCCAAGGTACTTGGAGAGATTGAATCGGAGGTTTGGTCAGTAATGAAACAAAACAGCTCTAAAAACAAAGCCCAAATTGTCTATTTCTCCCATGGCGGAGGCCCATTGCCAATTCTCGGAGACGCAAGCCATCAAGCAATGGTGGATTTCATGTTACAGCTTCCATCTCAACTTAGAAAGCCAGATGCTATCCTAGTCATCAGCGCCCATTGGGAAGAAAGCGCAGCAACACTGTTAGGCGCACACACCCCTCCCATGCTCTATGATTATTATGGTTTCCCCGATGAAGCGTACGAAATCACCTACCCAGCACCAGGAAGCCCCAATCTTGCGTATAGGATTGCCGACTTACTGCATAAAAGTAATATACCGGCTCAAATCGATCCCCAGCGGGGATTTGATCATGGCTTGTTTATCCCACTGAAACTGATGTACCCTCAAGCCGATATCCCCTCGCTTCAACTTTCACTGTTGCGCGGTCTTAACCCGGCCGCTCATATTGCCCTTGGCAAAGCGTTGCGCGAATTGATGCATGAGAATATCCTGGTGGTCGGATCTGGATTTTCGTTCCACAACATGGGAGCGTTTTCTTGGCAAGGAATTAACGCGCATGATCCAGCCAATGATGCCTTTCAAAATTGGCTGATCGAGGTATGCACCAGCTTAATACCCCAGTCCGAGCGTGAACAACGCCTAATCGAGTGGGAGAAAGCACCTTCCGCACGCTACTGTCACCCCCGTGAGGAGCATTTGTTGCCACTCCACGTGTGTCTTGGTATGGCGGACAAGCCGGCTAAAGTGATATTTGATGACCACATCCTGGGCAAGCGCGGGCTCGCATTCTTATGTTGAAGAGATGAACAGCAAGAATTTCCCGCGTGCTGCGATGCAGATATGGTACACAACTTTTTCATGGCCTAAGGCAGCAAAGTTTGATAGATGAATAACCGATATCAAATGCATCGCAATCGAAAAGTCCATGACATAATTTTGGAATCATGAAAAAGCCTCTTGTCACGCTAAAGAAAGGGGAAGCTGATTCCACCTGGGGCGGTATCGTCAAGGCTATGGGCCTCGTCTTCGGCGACATCGGCACCAGCCCCATCTATACCCTCGCGGTTATTTTCGCCCTCACAAAGCCTACATATGACAATGTGTTGGGCATCCTTTCTCTGGTCATCTGGACCCTCACGATCCTGGTCACCATTGAATACGCATGGCTCGCCACCAGCCTCTCCCATAAAGGGGAAGGCGGGGCGATCGTGCTTCAGCGAATCCTCGTTCCCCTCCTCAAATCGGGCCGGGCGGTGGCATTTGTGGGGATTCTGACCTTCATCGGCGTATCCCTCCTCATCGGCGATGGTGTCATCACCCCTGCCATCAGTATCCTTTCCGCCGTGGAGGGCATCGAAATCATCCCGGGGATGGAAGGAACGGGGACTCATGTTCTGCTCGCTATTGCCATGTGCATCACCGTGGTCCTCTTTCTGTTCCAGTCTCGCGGGACAGACCGGATCGCCTGGACCTTCGGTCCCGTCATGCTCGTCTGGTTTACCGCCCTTGCCGCCTCGGGACTCGCATCCATCCTTACTATGCCCGCGATCGTAAAGGCCGTCAGTCCCTGGTACGCGATCAAATTTCTCACCGGAAACGGAATGGCAGGCTTCTTTGTCCTCTCCGAGGTAATCCTCTGTGCTACCGGAGGAGAAGCCCTCTACGCGGACATGGGGCACCTCGGCCGCAAACCCATCGTCCACGCCTGGTATTTTGTCTGGGTCGCCCTGATGATCAACTATCTCGGCCAGGGGGTATTCGCCTTGCAGCACCCGGAGGCAAAGGTGATTATCTTCGGCATGGTCCATCACCAGGCCCCGTTGCTCTATATCCCCTTTCTCATTCTGGCCATTATCGCCACGGTCATCGCTTCCCAGGCCATGATCAGCGGCGTCTTTTCCGTGGTCTATCAGGCAATCACAACCCGGGCTCTGCCCCTGATGAAGATCAGCTTTACCTCTACGGCCATACAATCCCAGATCTACATCGGCGCCGTAAACTGGATGCTCATGCTGAGCGTTCTTTTGATGATGCTTGTCTTCCAGAAGTCTGCGAATCTTGCCGCAGCCTACGGAATGGCGGTGACTGGTTCCATGACCATCACGGGAATTGCCATGATCATGATTTTTCATCATAAGGCCAAATGGAAGGTTCCCATTGCCGCTGCGGTCGCCGTTATCAATCTTTGTTTCCTGGCGTCCACCTTCTACAAGGTCCCCCATGGTGCCTACTGGTCATTAGTCATCGCCGCCTTTCCCCTGACGATCATGCTCATCTGGACCCAGGGACAGAAGCGTCTCTACCGGCGCCTAATGCCCCTTCCTTTCAAAACCTTCCTGATCAGCTACGAACAGGTGTACGGCAAAGGAAGGACCATCCCAGGGACGGCTCTCTTCTTCGTGCGCAGTCTGGACTTTGTCTCGCCCTATATCGTCCACTGCATCCTGAGCAGCAATATCATCTACGAGCGGAACATTTTCACCTCCATTATCCGGACGGATCAACCATACGGGATGAAGGTCGATTACCGACAGGATATAGGAACAGGGCTGGATTACTTTGAAATACGGACTGGCTACATGACCTTTGTCAATGTGGAGGCTCTTTTGGAACATTACGGGATCAAGGAAAAGATCATATTCTACGGCGTGGAGGACATCATTGCGGCAAATCCCGTCTGGTGGATCTTTAGTACGATCCGGAAGCAATCGGCCAATTTCGTCCAGTTCTATAAGCTCCCCGCCAGCAAGCTCCACGGCGTGGTCACCCGCATTGAAATGTAAGGATGGATGGAACCCCGGCCAATGGCATATGCGCTATGGCAGCGTAAGAGGCCTTCAAGAACTTGAAAGCATTTCTCCATGAGACGATACCCAAAACTTGCCTTCGACAGTGGCATGGTAAAAATATCTAAAGTTATTCAAATAATATGAATATAAAAGAGTACTTAAGTAGGAAATCCAAAGCGTTTATTATTATCATAGCAATGGCGGTGCTATGCCTTGTAGGTTTAATGGACTATGTGACAGGCTACGATTTTGGTTTTTCTTTATTTTACTTATTACCTATCATCTTTGTTTCGTGGTTTGTGAATAGAAAGGCAGGGATGCTGTTCTCTCTTATGAGCTCCCTTATAATTTTTGTCGCAGATTATTTTGCCGGAAAAACCTTCATACCGTCCGTTGTTGAACTCTGGGATTTTTCTATACATCTCGGGTTTTTCACTATCATAGCTTTTCTGATAGCGCAGTTGAAATCCGAGTTCGATGAGCACATGAGACTAATTGTCGAACTAAAGGATTCTCTTAATGAAATTAAGATGTTGAGCGGCATGCTTCCGATTTGTGCATCATGCAAAAAAATCAGGGATGACAAGGGTTATTGGAATCAAATTGAAACTTATATAAGCAAGCACTCAGAAGTGCAATTCAGTCATAGTGTATGTCCTGATTGTATGGAAAAGCTGTATCCGGAGATCTACAAGAAAATAAAAGAAAAGGAAAAAAACGGGCAATAATATTCTTGATAATTCTGAAAGCGGCGATGTCAGCTAAATAAATGCTGAATGTGTGTCACGTATTTTTGTGAAAAATCATTTTCTTGAAATAACCGCATATTGCGCGCCCTGAAAGCAACTGTTACCGAAGGATATTTAGAAGGTTTACAAATATATTCACA
Source organism: Syntrophaceae bacterium (assembly GCA_025355345.1). Lineage (GTDB taxonomy): Bacteria > Desulfobacterota > Syntrophia > Syntrophales > Smithellaceae > FEN-1160. Next base: position 1,448 of record JANXZU010000043.1, on the reverse strand, counting down.
TAAAAAGAGATTTAGGAAATTAAGCCATGGTTCGACAAAAAATTAGGCAATTAACTTTGCGTGCATGGTCATTGACGTTTTGTACACTCCTTCTGGTTGTGATTTTATTATCATGGATCAGCTATAGTTTTATTCAACCGTTCCCACCGAAGACGCTGACAATGGCTACAGGTATGACAGGTGGATCATATGCCTTGTACGGTGAACTCTATCGGCAAGTATTGGCCAGAGATGGTATACAAGTTATACTGCGTTCGTCATCGGGCGCCGTGGAAAATATGAATCTTCTCAAGGATAGATCTCAGACAGTGGAGGCAGCGTTCGTTCAAGGAACGGTGGGTAAGATAGATGAATCATCAAATCTTGTGTCTCTGGGTGGAATTGCTTACACGCCTTTATGGGTCTTTTATAGAGGAAAGAATATCTATGATGATCTGACGCAGTTGAATGAGAAGAAGGTCACTATTGGTCCTGAAGGAAGTGGTGTTAAGAAATATGCCATAGACCTGCTTAAAGTCGCCAAAGTAACCAGTCCACCTACTGAATTTCTTAATCTTCCCTATAGTACGGCGAATCAGGCCCTCCTTGAAGGAAAAGTCGATGCGATCATGACTTTTGGCTCACCGGATAACAAATTGATTTTGGAATTGCTTAACGCGAAAGATATAAAACTGATGAATATAAGCCAAGCGGAAGCCTATGCCCGCCGATTCCCTGATCTTTCGCATGTCGTATTGCCAAAGGGCGTCATTGATCCAGCAAAATGGAATCCTCCAACCGACGTACATCTTTTATCGCCTACAACTAACCTCATAGTTCGCAAGGAAATGCACCCAGCACTGATTTACCTTTTGCTAAAGGCTTCTGTTGAAATTCACAGTGGAGCAACATGGGTTAATAAAGCAGGGGAATTCCCTAGTCTTTCCAAGCAGGATGACCCTATCAGCGAACAGGCCCAGCGTTTTTATAAATCAGGAGGGTCAGGGCTATATGCTTATCTACCTTTTTGGATAGCAGCATTATTTGAGCGTATAACCTTTATTTTGATCCCTTTGGGTATGATTATTGTGCCTTTGATAGGAATTGCGCCTTGGATATACACTTGGAAGAACCGTTCAAAGTATTATCCATTATATAATGATCTAAGAAACCTGGAGAAGGAAATCCTGGAAAACAAGTCAATCGAAAAGTTCGAAGCATATGAATCCCGGCTCGATCGCATCGAAGATGCCGTGAGCCATATACGCACATCTATAGCTTTTTATGATGAATTATTCATCCTGAAGGAACATATTCAGATAGTTCGGTTCAGCAATGTCCGGATAGGGACTTGCATGTAAAACTGTGAATAATCAATTGTATCGGCATCACAAGGGGCAAAATATATTTCGTAAATTTCAATAAAAACACTTGACAATTCGGGCAGTTAGGGCCGCGGTTTTCCGTAA
>JANXZU010000078.1 GCA_025355345.1 Syntrophaceae bacterium | reverse complement strand
CACAGCGTCATTTCGGCAGTGCAAAAGGGCTTATCAAAATGGCAGCTGATTTTGAAGCGCCAATCGAAGATTTTAAAGAATATATTTGATGCGAGCATTACTAGATACAAACACCTTTTTATGGTTTATTAGCGGTAATGACAAGCTAAGTGATGCCGCGAAAATATTTATTGCTGACTTCAATAACGAGTTAATTTTAAGTACGGCCAGTTTATGGGAAATTGCCATTAAGGTAAGCATTGGTAAGCTTGAATTGTTACAACCGTATGATAAGCTCATGCCGCAACAACTTGATGAAAACGACATCAGCGTGTTGCCCATTACATTAAAGCACATGACCAAGCTAATAGAACTGCCTTTCCACCATCGTGACCCATTTGACCGCTTAATCATCGCTCAGGCACTCAGGGAAGAGATTCCCGTAATAAGTTCTGACACCATATTTTCGGATTATCCTGTAAAACTTATCTGGTAAATCACAAAGCATATTGCCCCGCCAACGGGGGACATTGTAGGGTCTGATCCCCGATCAGACTGAAATATGCCTCTGAACCAGGAGTAAAGAACAGCGGCGTTTTGCCAGGCCACGCTTCGGGGAACTTGACCCTGAGAGATTGAAATAATATGAATGTTTTAGTCGTCGGATATGGCTCAATAGGAAAAAGACATGTACTCAATTTAACCAAATTAGATAGTATTGATAAAATATTTATCTATACAAAGATAAAGAATGACCTCGATAAATCTTATGAAAAGAAAATTTCATTCATCGATGCTTCCAATGTAACCTTGATTGATATATGTAAACACACGAAGTTTGATTTCGCAATCATTGCGAACGAAACATATAAACATGTTGAGACTGCCAATACCCTTGCAGAATTGGGGATTCATCTGTTCATTGAAAAACCCATTTCTCACTCAGCAACAAAAGCCATTTCTCTTAAAAAGATAGCTGAAAAAAATAACATTAAGATTTTTATTGCTTATAATTTAAGATTTTTAGGGGCGATACAATATATCAAAAACCAAATAAACTCTGGAGCTATCGGCAGTTTGTACTTTGCTGAAATAGAAGTGGGTCAGTATTTGCCGGCATGGAGACCATTGAGCGATTACAGGGAAAGCTATAGTGCCAGTAAGGATAAAGGCGGCGGAGCAGCATTAGATCTGTCTCATGAAATCGATTATATGCTTTATCTTTTTGGTGATCCTGTCTCATGGAAAATCATGAAGTCAAAGGTAAGCGATCTTGAAATAGATTCCGAGGACCTTTTCAAAGGCACATACCAATTTTCAAGCGGATTTTTGTGTAGCGCTCATATGGACTACATTCGCCACGATAAGAAAAGGGGAATAAATATCTTTGGAAGCAAGGGCACTCTCGAATGTGATTTTATTAACAAGTATATAAAGACGCAAAGTAACAACGGCGAAGTATCATTGATTGAAGATGCGCATCTGTTTGATGTTGATGAATCATACAAGAGTGAACTGAATCATTTTATCGGATGTATGGAGAAAGATAAAACGCCTCAAATTACATTGGATGATGGCATTGAAGTTTTGAAGTTAATAGAGAGCGACCATGTATAAAGATCATGTTGTAGTGTGTGTGATTCCCGCAAGAGGAGGCTCTAAGGGGCTTCCGGGCAAGAATATCAAGATGTTTTGTGGGAAGCCTCTTATCGCTCACACGATTGCACAGGCAAGACAGTCAAAATACATTGACCGCGTTGTAGTTTCAACGGAAGATGAAGAGATCGCTCAAATCTCACTGGAATATGGCGCAGAAGTACCTTTTATGAGGCCGGTGGAACTTGCGGGAGACGGTTCTCGTACTGTCGACGTCCTGCTGCATGCGATCAAGTGGCTGGAAGAGGCAGATAAATATAACTTTGATATCCTGGTTCTTTTGCATACGACAACGCCTCTTCGTGCAGTAAAAGATATCGATTCCTGCATCAAAATGCTTGTGGAAGCAAAGGCTGATAATGTATTCTCGGTTACCGAAGCCCACCGGAATCCCTATTTTAATATGGTCGAGCGAGACAGGCAGGGAACCGTCAAATTGGTGAAGGAAGGTACATTCAGCACCAGACAATCCGCTCCCGAAGTCTATGATTTAAATGCATCTATCTATGTATGGTGGAAAGACATCTTGAAAAAAGATAAAAAGATATTTTTAACCGGAAGTAAAATATATGTCATGCCCAAGGAACGATCACTGGACATCGACGATGCTTTTGATTTCCGGATAGCAGAATATCTTGCTAAAAATTAATTTTTAAAGGAATCGTCATAATGTCGCAAAAAGTATTTTGGTGTAAAAATTGTTTGAATATGTCCACACGGCCGCGGATTCAATTCGACGAACGCGGATGGTGCAATGCCTGCCAGTGGATGGAGATAAAAAAGAAGATGGATTGGTCGGCGCGACAGAAGGAATTAGATGCGCTGCTAAATAAATATCGATCGACCACGGGTGGATTTGACTGCATCGTGCCGGTCAGTGGTGGAAAAGACGGATGCAGTGTTGCCTATCGATTGAAAGACCTTTATGGAATGCATCCTCTAGCTGTTACGGTGCGTCCCGCCTTGGAATTGTCCATAGGCAACGAAAACCTCATGAATTTTATTAATCATGGCTTCAATCATATCCATGTAAGCCCTGATGTGAATGTCATGCGGAAGATTAATGCATTAGGTTTCATCGAGAAAGGGTTTCCCTATTATGGCTGGTTAATTGCTATTTTCTCCGCTGTAATCAGGGTGGCCGTCAACTTCAACATTCCGCTGTTATTTTATGGGGAAGATGGAGAAATGGAATACGGTGGTTCCATCGAGACCAGAAACACAAGCCTATTCGATCTGGAATATATGAAGCGTGTCTATTTTGAGGCAGGCTATGAAAAAGTTTTCAATAAATTGGATCTGACGCAAAAGGACCTTTATTTTTTTACATTTCCATCTGCAAGTGAGCTGGTCGGGAAAGATATGTATTTTACACACTGGAGTTATTTTGAGGCGTGGGATTCATACAAAAATTACCTGCTGGCCAAAGAACATTGTGGATTAAAAGAAATTGACGACACAAATGTAGGGACCTTTACAAATTTTGCGCAAAACGATCAGGCCTTATATGCCCTGCATACCTATCTCATGTACCTGAAATTCGGTTTTGGCAGAGCGACGCAAGATGCAGGGATAGAAATCAGGCGAGGTGCCATGACGCGGGATCAAGCTGTCGAATTGGTGCGCCTCTATGATAATCATTATCCGGAACAATTTATTAATCAATATTTGGATTACTATAATATGAATTATAAAGAATTCGACGCCATACTTGATAAATGGACCAATAAAAATCTGTTTAAAAAAGTTGGTGGTAGGTGGCAACCTACCTTCGAGGTTAAATAAGGGTTTTCTGTGATTGTCATAATTGATTACGGCATGGGTAATTTGTTTTCTATTCAGTCAGCCTTACATTACTTAGGCGCCCAATCCATTATTAGTTCTGATCCTCATAGGATCAATAACGCTGATAAACTCATTTTGCCGGGAGTAGGATCTTTTTACAAGGCAATGTCTAATTTAAAGGCAACTAATCTGGATGAAGTAGTTAAGGAGCCTGTTATTAAAAAAAACACACCCATACTTGGTATTTGCTTGGGAATGCAATTGCTATGTTCTTCCAGCACTGAGGATGGTTTTAGTTATGGTTTGGGATTGATCGATTGTCCCGTTGAACGATTTAGTGAAAACAAATTTGTTAATCTAAAAATCCCCCACGTTGGATTCGATACCGTGACGATTACTAAAAAAAATAAATTGTTTGATGGATTAGATTCCAGAGCGGATTTCTATTTTACTCACAGCTATAGGATGGCCTATACAGATCAATTGTATGTGACAGGTACGTGCTCACATGGAGAACAATTTATCGCCGCATTTGCGAAAGAACATATCTGCGGCACGCAATTTCATCCAGAGAAAAGTCAAACGAACGGGCTTGTCTTACTAAAAAATTTTATTGAAAAATTTTAATGGCTAAAAAAAGATTAATCTTTACTCTTTTATATAATGACGGCGGGTTCATGCTCAGCAGGAATTTTCGCTTGCAACGGGCGGGGGATATTGAATGGCTGAAGAGCAATTATAATTTCAAAAATATCGCTTTTACGATTGATGAACTAATTATCCTGGATGTTTCCCGCAATGAAAGGAACCTGGAGCGATTTTGTGATCATATAAAGGTGATCGCGGAGGAATGTTTTATTCCCATTGCTGTAGGTGGCGGTATTACTTCCTATGAGCAGACGAAAGCGATAATGAACTACGGGGCGGATAAACTGGTTGTGAATACTACATTATTTCGAGCGCCGGATTTTGTGAAAGAATTAATCAGCACATATGGCAGCCAGTGCATTATTGCATCAATTGATGTTAAGCGGCAGAATGATCAAACAGAAATTTATATTGATAATGGTTCTACGAAAATCGAAGTGGCATTTGATGAATATATTGATCGTATAACTAATCTCGGTATAGGCGAAATCTATCTTAATTCCATGGATAGAGATGGAACAGGTCATGGTTATTTATTCGATTTTTTAGGTCAGTTAAAAAGTACCGTGAAAGTACCTATTATTATTGCCGGCGGTGCAGGAAACTGGCATCACCTTTTGGAAGGTCTGCAACATGATCTGGTGGATGCGGCAGCGACAGCGAATTTATTCAACTTTATTGGTCAGGGTTTTCCTAATGCCCGCAAACAGTTACTGGAGAGCGGAATAGATTTAGCAAGATGGGAAACGGCAAACATTCCAGATTTGAAAAAAAGTCATTAGAATTTATAAGACTGGATTATTGAGCGAAATGAAATTGATAGGTGGCAAATGACCAAAATATTTGATTTGGACGCACTCCAGAAGCAAGGCGACGCATTACTTCTATCTAAGCTTGCAGCTATCAAAGATACGGCCAAAACAATAGTGCTGTTCGGTGCCGGGTCGGCTGGACAGTTATCCAAGAACATTCTCAATGCACACGGCATATATCCAGCATATTTTACTGATAACACAGCGGAGCATTGGCACACGCAAATAGATGGAACGCCAGTTATTCCGCCCGCATCTCTGCCGGGGATAAAAAATAATGTCTTCGTAATTATTTGTTGTTGGGATTTGGGTGGCATTAAATTACAACTGCAACAAATGCAAGTAGCCGAGTATGATGTAACGTTATATGCGGCGTTTTTGGCAATACAGAATAGGGAATGCTACCGTAGCAACGTTGAAAAAATATTATCGCTTGCAGATCAACTGGCTGATGATCGTTCTCGACAAGTGCTTTTGGGTTTGATCACGTATGCCTTTTCGCTTGACTATGAAATACTGAAGAATATTTGTGATCAAGACCAGTACTTTTTTGATTCCCGATTTTTCATTAGGCCAGGCGACACAGTTATTGACGGTGGTGCGTTTATAGGCGATACGGTCGCTGAAATCATCTTGCGCTTTGGCAGAAGCTTCCAAGCCATTCATTGTTTCGAACCAAACGTCGAGAACTACAATCGTTTGGTAAAGTATATTAAGGTACAAGGATTAGAAAGTTGCGCGATACCACACAGTTTTGGATTATCGGATAAGAGAATATCGCTCGGTTTTCAGGGAAATGGGGCTGGTTTTCACATGGGTGCTGAAACAGGAGAACATACGGAACAAGTGAATCTAATATCACTTGACGAACTATTCCAGGAACAGCGAGTTGATTTCATAAAGCTGGACGTCGAAGGTGCTGAACTGCTGGCTCTGCGTGGTGGCGAGGAGGTTATTAAACGAGATTGCCCCCGCCTCGCTATCTGTGCTTACCATTCCCCCGAACATATCTGGGAAATTCCATTACTCATCAAATCAGTGGTTCCAGAATATAATATATTCATGAGACACCATGCTTTGCACCTTCAAGAAACAGTTGTTTATGCCGTTGTAAAATAGCGGGCTTTTTAAGAATTGTAGAGAAGCGATTTAGCGGTAGTGAATTAGAAGTAATGGGAACCGGCCCCTCCGGCGAATCTTTAGCTTAAATAGAACTTATTTGAATAGGCCAAATGAAAAATAATACTATTATCGTTGGTGCTTCATCAAGTATTGGGAGTGCAATTATTTCAAAATTTCGCTCACCATCAACTCACATTATTGCGACATATCATACCAAACAAAATATTAAGCATGAGGAAAACATACATCCGCTTAAGCTTGATCTAAATAAAAATCAAAGCATAGAAAATTTTATTAAAGAGGCATGTTCGATCTCATCGCATATTGATACGGCAATATTTCTTGCAGGAATCCTGCCGGGCAAGAACCTTCAAGGATATGATATAGCAGACATTGAAAAAGTCATGACGATCAATTTTACCGGTCAGGCAAAAGTTATCAAAGGAATATTGCCTTTGCTTGATTCTGATTCTCAAATCATCATGATTTCATCCATATCGGCACAGAGAGGAAGTTATGACCCGATTTATGCAGCATCAAAGGGCGCCATTCTTTCTTTTGTGAAATCGCTTGCTGCTGGTTTAGGCGGAGTTCGTGTTAATGCTATCGCTCCCGGGCTGATTGAGGGCAGCACAATGTATAAAGAAATGTCAGAAGAGAGGCAGACGTTACACCGCCAGCAAACTTCTCAAAAAACG
>JANXZU010000035.1 GCA_025355345.1 Syntrophaceae bacterium | reverse complement strand
TTTGATCTGACCGTTGTGCCACTGAGGTTCTAAGGTCGCTATTTGACGAAGCGGCACGCTTGCGCCGGTTACAGGAGATGGCAGATACATGTTTTGAAGATCGTCATAATTTTTCCTGCTGTGTTCATCAAGGCGCAGAATAATATTCACAGGAGTATTGCCTTCGTGCAAAGTTGACACAGGGGCGCCTGAAAAGCCGGCGTAAACTGATTTAGCGATGCTCTCGGTGGTGAATCCCAAACGTGCTGAGCTATCTTTAAGCCGGATAGCGACACCGTAATAATCTTCTTTGAAATCAGAACGGACAAAGGCAGTAGCATGAGTATTCTGGATAATTTCCTGAACGCTTCGGCCGATTCTTTTTAGAGTCGCGATATCATCGCCGATGATTCGAATTTCAACAGATGCTGCCAGCGGAGTTCCTTGTTGCATAAGCTTTGCCTGCACTTTTCCTTCGGGTACCTCATCGTTTGCTATGGCGTTTAATTCATAGTGCAATTGTTTCGCGTCATCATCGTTTTTTGTATTGACGATAATTTGCGCAAAATTACTGCCCGGCGGTTCAGGTAAAAAATTATAATAGAAGCGGGGCGCGCCGGCACCGATGAAACTTGCGTAGGAAACCACCCTTTTATCATTAGCAATCCGGTTTTGTATTTTTAAAGTAGCTTGCTCAGTCTTCTCCAGTTTTGTGCCCGTCGGCATCCATAGTTCGATGACAAACTGATTACGCTCCGCCGCCGGAAAGAATTTTTGCGGGATAACCTGGTATAAAAGAACAGCAAGCAAGATGGTTGAAAGGCATGCGTAGATTGTCACTTTGGAATGCGTCATGCACCACGTAATTGCTTTGTCGTAGCCAATTTGCATCAGATTGAGCAGAGTCATTTTCTTTCTACCGGGCGAGGTTTTGTCGTCATCAACGTGAAGACCCTTTTTAATAAAGGTAAGGCACAGAATAGGAGTTAGAATCATGGCGATAATAAATGAAGATGCCAGGGCAATAGAGACGGTCAGAGGCAGGGCAATAATGAATTCGCCGACCATGCCTGATAAAAGCACCATGGGCATGAATGCGGCGATTATTGTAATTGTCGCGGCCAGGATAGGGACTACAAGTTCGGTTGCGCTGCGCCAGGCGGCGGTTTGTCGATCTACTCCCTTGTCCAGCAACTCCACATAATTATCGGCAACAACAACGGCGTCGTCCACTACCATTCCTAATACTACAATTAGGGCAGCCAGCGATACCTGATGCAGTTCAATGCCCAAAGCGTGCATCAGGGCAAATGTCATTGCTACGGTCATGGGAATTGCAGTGGCGGCAACAGCTGCAACGCGAAACGGCAGAAGAAGCAGAATGATTAAAATGACCGCAATTATTGCCAGAATAAATTCACGGATAAAATGGCCGACGTTTTTAGCTACAATTTCAGGTTGATTGACTATGGTGGTCAGTTTAACATTTGCGGGTAGCAGCTTTGATATGTCAGCAAGTTTCCTGTCCACTTCTTTGCCAAACTCGACAATATTGCAGCCATCCTGCATTTGAACGGCAAGCAGCATGGTGCTGCGGCCGTTGACCATAACCATGGATGTCGGTTCCTGATATTGCCTTTTAATATTGGCGACATCTTTGAGGCGGATCACCTCACCGGTTTTGGCAAGGCCCACGATCTGGTTGGCAATATCCGTCTCTGTTTTGTAATACCCCTGTGTATAAAGATTAATTTGGGAATCAGGCGTTTTCAGGTCACCCGCGGGGCCGATGGTGTTTTGCGATTGAAGAACCAGCATAACTGTCGCCAATGTTATGCCGTATTGCTGTAACTTTGCGCTGTTGGTTGTGATGACAATCTGTTCTTTTTGCTCGCCAATGCGTTTGATTTTTGAGACAGCTTTAATTGTCCTGAGGTCGTCTTCCAGCTTTTGTGCATAGTTTCTAAGCTGTGCGTAGTCAGGATGATCCATTTCAATGGCAATCATTAACGCTTCCGTATCACCAAATTCGAAATTGACGATAGGCCCCTGAACGCCCTGAGGTAGATTGACGGCTTTCAAAACAAGTAGTTGATGATTAAGTTTGCTCCAGAAAACATCCAAATTTTTTACATCATTATTAAGCCATACATTAATAATTACTACACCATCGCGGGTTGTAGAAGTTGTTTTATCTTTTCGGACTTCTTCATATTGAAACAGATATTGTTCCAGCTTTTTTGTGACCTGCTCTTCAACCTGCAGGGAATTGGCACCGGGATAAAAAGCAATGACCTGTCCGACGCGCACATGGATTTTGGCGTCTTCGCGGCGAGGCATTTCCAGTAAAGCGTATGCACCGGCAATAAAAGTCAACAGCAAAACAGATATTGTTACTTGCGGGTATTTGAGGGCTGCTTTTACGAAATTCATGGCATATCTTTTAGTGTTATCAAAGACCCATTGTTTAATTTATGTTGACCGCCGACAACGACCAATTCATCGGGTGCAAGGCCGGCAACGACTGCATTGCTGGTTTCGTTTATTTGACCAAGTGAAATTTTGCGCTTAAAAGCTTGTTTCTTTACTCCATCGACGACAAAGACATAGGCAGTATTGTCCAAGTCGCGTAAAACAGCTTCTCCCGGAACGGAGATCAGATCAGTTTTTTGTCCCGACATAATTTTAATCTCCGCCGTCATGCCTGGTCGCATAATTAATTTTTGATTTTTCAGCAGTATTTTGACTGAAAACGAGCGGGTTGTCGGTTCCGCAAGCGAACCGATTTCTACAACCTTACCTTTCATTGTTGAATCTATGGATGAAACATAAACCTGGGCATCAGTACCCATTTTAATCAAATGCAATTCGGTTTCGGGAACGGAGGCATTGACCCTTACAGTCTGGATGTCGGAAACTGCAAAAAGAGGCAGGCCGGCGCCGATTATTTCTCCCGCTTCAATGCCGCATTTCAGCAATACACCTTTAAAAGGCGAATACAGCTTTGTATCAGCCAGATTTTTGTTGTGCAGCTTTTGCTGCGCCCTGGCCATCTTTAATCCATTGGTGATTTTGTTATAATCGCTATCCGATATGCTTTTTCTGTCATGCATTATGTTCAGGCGGTTGTATTCATCCTGAATCTGATCAACGCTGGCATCCGCTATCTCTTTGGCTATTTTATAGCTTTCCGGATCAAGGCTTGCAATCATTTGCCCTGCTTCAATTAGCGTTCCTTCTTTTGCCGCTATATGATTGACTTTTCCGGCCACCATAAAACCAATTCTAGCGGTTTTAAGTCCTTCGATATTTCCGCTGACAGAAATTACTTTTGCCACACTTTCCTTCTCTAGCTTTTTTGTTAAGACGGGGATGGCAGCGCTTGCAGGTACGCTCGAGGCCTGGCTGCTACAACCGGATATCAATAAAGCAATTATTAATGCAAGACATGGTCGCAAGTTAGTGGTTTTCATAAAATCACCTCGATTAGTTTTATGTTATTATTACCTGCGGTATTTGGCTTTCTGTGGTGGCAATGCCGTAATAAAGAACGGCAAGTAGCTCATCTACCTCTTTTTCCATTTCTTCTCTGCTACTAAAGACCAGCGGCAATTCCAGATGGTGCAATACAAGCTGTATGGTTTGCGCCAGTCGCCCCATGTTAGCTTGCCGAAAAAACTTTAGTTTTTGGCCTTCATCTAAAATTGTCTGGATCATTTCTCGTTCTGCGGATTGATAAGAAGTAATGTGTTCATGATAGAGCGTGGCTACTTCTTCACCTACATCGATAAAAACGTCAAAAAGCTCTCGCAGGCGGTGAAAATGGTCTAGTTTGGCCAGGATCAGGCTGCGCATCTTGCTTGTCGGCTTTGTGTCATTATTCATTGTTTCCCGCATTTTATAAAGTACCAGGTCTACCTCGCGCTTAATAACAGCATGCATCAGCTCCTGCTTGCCTCCGGGGAAGTGGTGGTAAAGAGCGGTTTTGGCCACGCCCAGCGGCCGGGCAATGTCAGTTAATGAAGCTTTACGAAAACCATGCCGGGCAATTACAGCCAGGCTGGCATCAAGAATTTTTGTACGATCCAGACTGACAGCCATAAAGACCTTCCTTAACGATTTAATTATTTGTTCAGTTGTTAATTAAGCTAGATAAAATGATTTGTCAAGAAAATAATTCCAGGGCAAAATAGATTATAGATGCATATTGCTTATGTGCTTATTATTATTAACAAATATTTTATCAACCTTGACATCATACATTTAAGGGCATATAATACCTTGAAACATGAGTCGTATTTGTGGGTGATTTTATGTCTCAATATTTTAATACAGCGCAGTTACCGCTTACCAATAAGGCATTTGGCGATGCCGAGAAGGTAGTTTCGCGTCATTTTGGAATGAGCGAAGATCAATTGCGCAAAAATAAATATGATGTAAAAACACTTGCTTTTTTGGATGAGCATGAAGTAAAAGACGGCGCGTTTGCCCATCTTTGTAAGTATTCGTTTGAAAAGCCGGGCATTTCCGTAGAAAAGGATAAAGAAGGATTTGATTTTTACAGGGTTTGCTTGCAGGACAATATTATTCTGGATGCGGTGAATCGGGCGAATTCATTTATAAAATTAAGCCCGCTGATGCTCTACATTGCCGTGCATGAATTGATTCATGTAATGCGTTTTGGCAACGGCAACATTGATTTTGACGCACCTATTGAGGAAAAGCAGCAGGAAGAAAAGGTTGTGCATGATTTAACGAGAAATGCCTTGAAGCCATTTGATAATCATGACTTGACCATGGTCTTAGACTGCTTTAGCAGCCGTTATAAAATAAGTGATTTAATTTAAGGGAGATTTAAGTATGCCTATCTATGAATATAAATGCCGGAAATGTGGCAAACAATTCGAAGCGTTCCAGGGAATCACTGAGCCGGAGCTGAAAAGCTGCAGGTTCTGCAAAGGGAAGGTGAATAAACTTGTTTCGTTATCTTCGTTCAGTCTGAAAGGTTCAGGATGGTATGTAACCGATTACGCCGGAAAGAAACCTCCGGTTAAAACCGAAAAAACTGAAACAAGTTCAGAAACAAAAGCTGCGGAGACTTCCACAACTTCTACTGATACTTCATCAACTGCAACTAGCAAAGAGTAATGAGACTCAACTTTCAGAAGCGCAGCGAACTGAAAATTGTAAGTCGAATTATCCAATAGACAAAAGCTATTGGGAACTATCCCCGCAGCGTAGTGAGACTTGCTAAAATCGAGCAAGGCGAAGATTGAAGCATTAGTCGAACTATCCCGCAAAGCGGTGGAAGCGCAGGGGGCATAGAGACTCCAATTTCAATATTCATTTGTAATAGACCACTTCAGAGCTGCCGAAAAATCATCGCCAATCTTTGGAATCCTAGTAATGACGAGGCATAGATCACATTTCTGATTAATTGGAACCCGTCCCCAGTATTTCTTAAATTGCAAGAACTTTATCGATCTTAATAAGACTGCATCTAAGCATGGAAGGGTTTTAATGAGACCCAAATTTCAGAAGCGAATAACCTAAAGGTCACTATAGGTACACTGAAATTTGATGGTCGAATTATCCCCGATGAGAAGCCGCGCGGGATAAATTTCGGGTATAATTCACCGCGTTTAATGGTGCTTGACACATGCTAAGATATTTCTATATAAACTCCAACTAGAAATTATTAAAGCAGATTGGAAAAAGTTTATGGATTTATTCAAAACATTCTTCATTGTTATTAAGAGCATCCGGCTTCCTGATATTCTTGATATGGCAATCATCGCCTTGATGATTTTCGCTCTTTTAACATGGTTTAAAACCCGCGCCTCCCGCTTTGTCCTCATCGGCATAATACTTCTGGGCTGTGTGTATATGGCAGCGCGTTTCTTCCAGCTATATCTAACAACCATAGTTCTTCAGGGTTTTTTTGCTATTTTACTTTTTGTTTTAGTCGTTATCTTTCAGGAAGACTTGCGAGGATTTTTTGAGAGATTGGCTATGCTCGGGAATATTGGAAAGAGAAATGTGCCCTTGTCCGATCTCGAAAAAATGGCAGGAATAATCGCGCAGACCGCGTCGAATCTGGCGAAAAAGCGGGTTGGCGCTTTAATAGTTCTAGCCGGAAAAGATCCTCTGGAGAGGCATATAAGTGGTGGGATTCTTTTGGATGGTCTTATCAGCGAGCCTCTGCTGGAAAGTATCTTTGATCCCCACTCTATCGGTCATGACGGAGCCGTAATCATTAACGGTACTCGCATGCAAATGTTTGGATGCCATCTGCCGCTATCAATGGAAACAGCGAAATACGGCAATATGGGTTTGCGACATACGGCAGCGCTGGGACTGGCTGAAAGGGTCGATGCTCTTTGCATAGTTATTTCAGAGGAGAGGGGTACAATTTCGGTTGCTCAGACAGAAACACTGACAACAATTCCCAATGCTGCTGCGTTGCACGAGGTTGTGGAACAATTTTACATGCGGAAATCACCAACACAGGAATCGCATCCGGCCTTTATGTGGGTTAAGGAAAATACACCGGAAAAAATTATTGCTTTAAGTCTGGCCTGTATTTTTTGGATTATTTTCGGATACCAAAGGGATATAGTACGACGCGATTTCATCGTTCCCCTTGAATACAAAAATATACCGAAAAATTGGCAGCTTAATCAGCCACAGGCAACCGACGTAAAAGTAATTCTTCAGGGTCCAGGGCAGGCGTTTTATCTGCTTGATGAAAGATCTTTAAAATTATCGCTGGATCTATCACCGATAGCCCTGAAAAAGAACGAATTTACCTTAAATAAAACTATGATTAATGTCCCCTCGAATTTATCCGTAACTGAGATCAGCCCGGCAACTATATATATTGACGCATCCAAACTTGTTGCCCTGACTTTACCTGTCAATATTAAAACGCTCAATTCTCTACCGGGTAACGTACTCCTGCAAAAAATTAATATCAACCCGGCTCATTTGAGTGTTTTGGTAGATTCGAAATTAGAACAGGAAAAAATTAATATTGAAACGGAACCAATTGACCTGCAAAAAGTATTTTTTACAACTTCTTTTTCTGCGAAAATTATCCTGCCTTCCGGTGTATACATGCAGGACGGAAAGACAGCTACTGTCAATGTAACAGTAAAAGTAAAAAAGAAATATGCCACATGAGGTAAAAATGAAATCAGTAAATATATTGCAATAGATAAAAAAATATGCTCAATTTAAAATATAATATATGAATCAGGAGGCAGTTAGTATGCAGGTTTTTAAAGCAAGCGATATAGTCGAAATTGCCGTAAGGATTGAAGAAAATGGCGTTAACTTTTACCGGTTTGCCGAGCAATTGGCCAAGCAGGAAGAGGCAAAAAAGCTTTTTGCCAGTCTGGCGGAAGCTGAAGTGGCTCATAAAAGAACGTTTGAAGGCATTTTTGCCAAAATGGATAAATCAACGCCGCCTGAAAGCTACCAGGGCGAATACGCGGCTTATCTTCGCGCCTATGTGGATAATAATATAATTTTCACTAAAGAGGTTATGGATAAGGAACTGGCTAAAGTAAAAGACACAATTGCCGCTTTTGATTTTGCAATTAAAAGGGAACTGGATTCAATTCTTTATTATCATGAGATTAAAAGATTGGTGTCTGAATCCCAGCATGCCACTATCGAAGAGATAATCGAAGAAGAGAGAAAACATTTCTCCCTTCTTACGGATATGAAAAAACGTTTTTGTAAATAGAAATTGTTTTTCAGTAGGCTGATCACTATAAAATAATACGCCGTTCCGGTTTAGTTGCAATTAAACCGGAACGGCGTATCCATTAAGACTTATAAATTAATTTTTAAAGTCGTATTTCTTTAACTTATAACGCAGCATACGTTCAGACATACCCAAGATCTCGGCTGCTTTGGACTGATTGTTAAGAGTCTTTTCCATAGCTTCAGCAATTAATACTTTTTCCAATTCTTCCATGGATTCCCGCAAAGAACCGGATGTTTTTTTCCTCGCATGATCAGTCAAATGATCGCCTTTAAATGGTAGATCGTTAATAGTAATGTATTCATCACGGGCGATTACTACAGCCCGCTCCAGAATGTTTTCCAGTTCTCGAATGTTTCCCGGATAATCGTATTTTAAAAGCAAGTCCCTTGCTTCAGCTGTCAATCCGGTAATGTGTTTATTGTTTTCTTTAGAAAAATTATCGATAAAATGGCTTATTAATAAAGGCACGTCCTCTTTTCTCTCCCGCAGTGGTGGAAGAGCCATAGTAACTACATTTAATCTGTACAAAAGATCACCACGAAAAGAACCCTCTTTGACCTGATCTTCGAGATCCCTGTTTGTAGCGCTAATCACCCTTACATCAACATGTATATTTGTGTTACTGCCTAGACGTTGAAATTCACGTTCCTGTAAAAACCTCAGCAATTTGACCTGGATGACAGGGTTTAATTCACCGATTTCATCAAGGAAAAGTGTGCCACCATCGGCTTCTTCAAAACGGCCTATCCGACGCGAAGTTGCACCGGTGTATGCTCCCTTTTCATGCCCGAATAATTCGCTTTCCAATAAATTTTCATGCAGTGCGCCGCAATTGACGACAATAATCGGTTTATGTGCCCGCGGACTCAAATTGTGGATCAGGCGCGCCAGTAGTTCCTTACCGGTTCCACTTTCTCCCTGAATTAAAACGGACGCCCGACTTATAGCCACACGACTGGCCATATTTATTAAATCGGCCATCGCCGGATTTTTGTAAATAATTTTATCAGAGCTAACTCCTGTCTTTCCCAGTTCCTGCCTTAAGAGTTCATTTTCCCTAATTAGCGATCTTCTTTCGGCAACGCGATCAACAAGTATCAATAATTCATCCAACTCAATCGGTTTGGTTATATAGTCAATAGCCCCGGCTTTTATAGCTTCTACTGCAGTTTCAATAGTGCCGTAAGCGGTAATGATGACCACATCTATTTCCGGATTAATCCGTTTTACTTCCTTGAGCACCTCCATGCCATCCATACCGGGCATTTTATAATCAAGAAGAATTAAATCAAAATGATTGTTCAAAACTTTCTTTATTGCGGCTTCGCCATTTTCTGCTTCAGTTACTGTATGACCCTCGGAACGTAAAAAATCACGCAGCATTTCCCGTTGGGATTGACCATCGTCG
>JANXZU010000033.1 GCA_025355345.1 Syntrophaceae bacterium | reverse complement strand
CTCCCTAACTTCATCCCATATCCCGGCAAAAGGATCTCTCCGAGTGCGCCAATCCCGCGCCTTCTTAAGGTTGCTCGGCAGCACACCAACTTTTATATACTTGCGTGCGGTCTTCTCATCCATACCCGCTTTTGCGGCCGCCATTACTCTCGTCTTCTCTGTCTGCATCAATTTATATAACCTCCTTACCTGCTGATCCGTTACCATTTCAACCATCCTTATTTTAAAGATGGTAATGGTTTATACTCCCCTCATAAATAGGGAAATATAATTGTCGTCAGTCGGGAGTTATAATTGTCGCACATCAGCACTCTGCGCATCACGCTTGGCTGATACATTGCGTGTAGTGAAAACACTTTCGTGTTCCATATTAGTATGCATTGTTTGATAGTAAATACATTTACTGCATGGAATATCTTCTCGAGGAAGCTCTTGGCCCATAAGCATTTTGCGCGCGTAATTCATCTTTTCATTATTAATGCATTCCAGTAACCCCTCTTCAAATACATTCCCATAGTCCTGTTGATAATTGAAGCTGCAGCCCAGCAATCTGCCGTCTGCGTGGATCTGAGGGTTTTCCCAAAGCTGCGCACAGGTAACCTTTTGCAAGTAGCGCTCACCGTACTTTTCAAAATATTCTTGCCGGTCAGCACAATCAACTCCACTTTCTCTTCGTATGAGTTCACGATTTTTAATTGGCGAAAATATTTCGCCCGTATATAGATCTCCAAAAGATAATTTTACACGAAAGTCCATTTTAAGTTCGGACGCCATATTTCTTGCCTTCTCAATTTCGTGTTCATTATGTCCAAAAGCGACAAACTGCCATGTCATTTTGGGTAACTCTGTTTTGTAGCGCTGCTTAAATGCGTTAATCATACGAACATGAGTAATTACTTTTTCAAATTCGCCACCGACACGATATATTTTATATATCTCATTTGATGCCCCGTCCAAAGAAACGGTCATACCCCGTAATTGATATTTTACCAGAGCCTCTAATATGTCATTACTGACTGTATTTAAATTGACTCCACCGTTGGCCTGCAAGGCAATATTCTTTTTAAATCCGTATTCGAGAATGGATATTATTTCCGGATTTAAAAATATTTCTCCCCAATTAGACAGGTCAATGGCTTTGATCCATGGATTAGCGTCTATTAATTTTTTAAAATCGGTAAATTTTAAAAACTTTGCCCCTAGAGTCTTTAATGTCATTCCTCGACCGGTAGGACATGAAGGACATCTAAGCTGGCAAGCCGAAGACGCGTCAAGCATAATTAATGATGGTTTAATCTCTTCGTTCGTTTTGAAACTAGAAGTTTTTTTCAATAGTATTAGAGAATGCCGGTGAAATTCCAAAACGAGATATTTGGCTGGATAGGCAGTGGCGTTTAACATGCCATGAGGTTTGCCAGTTTCATAAAAAATCACTCCGGGAGCTTTGATGTTTTGACCAAGCGTCTGCACCTCTCCTTCCAGCAAAAGAATAGCCACATCATAAGAATCAGCGTGAGGCGCATAACCCGCCCCGGGAGCAAGATGCGTTGTATGACAGTGAAGCATTTCTAAATACTGGGTCGGTTCCTCAAACATAAGTTGCATCGAAACACCCTGACTGTTATACGCCTCATCCCGTGGTGGCAAGAAATCAAAAAAACGAAAATTCAATATGTTATTTTTGGGAAAAGAGTCTCCGCACCATCTAAACATAAGATAATTTGCCGGTTCTTTGCTGGTCGTTTCGAGACTATGTGCAAAGTTAGCCGGATAATAGGCAAATTGATTTTTTTGTAAATGTCCCCGATAGAAACAGGATTGATCCGTCACAGTATGGTCTTTCAAAACAATATCCACTTCTCCGGACAGCACGAATAAAATCTCTTCTTGATCGTGCTCATGAGGGGGGTGGGGGCTGAACCCGTGCACCAAGGTAGAAACATGACAGGAAAGATCCTTCAGCTCAGCCGTGGAGCCATGAAAGATCGGGAAAGGCTTCCATTTCTCCCCAGCTTCCCGATGCAGGGGAAGTTCGAATGGATAACATCCGCTTTTTATTAACGTTTGATTCATCATTCCTAAAATTCCATTAATTATCTTCGCTGCTCGGAAAACGCCTAGGGGTGGAATCCCGCATAATTCAGGCAGTCTGAATTTACCATGTTGAATTTATGATTCAATCTTAAGATTCTGCCAATCTATGCCGCAATCAAAGCGCCGCGCTCCAACCTGATCATTTTATTGCATACACGCTCTACCAGTTCCGGTGAGTGTGTTGCGATTACCAGAATACTTGTTTTACTGATAATCTCCTGAAGCCGCTGCTGCGCCTTTTCCTGAAAGTCCGCATCGCCTACTGTCAGCCATTCGTCCATCACCAGTATTTCAGGCTGCTGCATGGTAGCAATCGAAAAAGCCAGCCGCATCTGCATGCCGGTGGAATATGTCCGCAAGGGCATTTCAATAAAATCACCGATTCCGGCAAAATCCACAATCTCTTTTACTTTTGAGGATAGCCAGCTCCGGTTGAATCCAAGAAGGGCGCCACGAAGATAAATATTTTCGATCCCTGTTGCTTCGCTATCCATGCCCAAGCTCAGACCAATCAGACTGGTGACCTTACCGTTGACTACTATACTACCACCTATCGGTGCATATACGCCGGATATGACGCGCAGTAATGTGCTTTTACCCGCTCCGTTATGGCCAAGCACACCGAGTCGGTCACCTTCTTTCAGATCCAGACAAATATTATGCAGCGCCTTTACAACGACGTGACCCTGTTCATTAGATCCCATAAGGCCCCCGGTTACCGCCTGCATAAGGTGGTTTTTCAGGGAACGGCCGGTAGTAGAGTTGTAAATCGGAAATTCCACGCATAAGTTATTGATCAGGATGTTAGTCATTGTTATACCTTATAACCAATAGGCGATGCGCGAGCGGAACCGCCCGTAAAATATGATGGTGAAGACCCATCCGGCGATTGCCAACACAATGCCAACCTGCCAACTCAAAGCGGACGGGAGCGTCCCGAGAAGCGGCGCACGGACTATTTCAATCAAATGGAAAAACGGGTTGGCATGAAGTAAAAGTATGCTGGCACGCTTCGGTAACAGGTTAGGCATCCAGATGATCGGCGTCAGATAGAAGCAAACCTGTAACAGGTTGGTAATAATTTGCGGCACATCACGATAACGGGTGCAAAACACACCAAGGAGCAGCATCATCCAGGATAAGTTGAGTATCAACAACACAAGCCCCACGATTGCCAAAAGGGCCGTAGCCGGCAAAGGAACCCCGAAGACAAGTAAAATAAGAGGAAAGACAACAAGGTTGTGGGCAAAAATAATCAGATTGCGCCAGAGAACGCGAAGAATATGCGTGAATAGCGGTAAAGAGATTTGTTTGATCATTGCT
Organism: Syntrophaceae bacterium; assembly: GCA_025355345.1. Lineage (GTDB taxonomy): Bacteria > Desulfobacterota > Syntrophia > Syntrophales > Smithellaceae > FEN-1160. The sequence goes on along the minus strand of JANXZU010000033.1, from coordinate 12,922 downwards.
TCAGCAGCGGTAAATCCTGTGCAGCCTTCATTAACCGCTGTTGTGATGAGCGTCCATAAGATCAAGCCGATTGTAAGGAAAGGCAAAAACTCTTTCATTGGCGAAGCAAAGAGATTGCCAAAGACTAAACCAAGCGCGCCAATCAACACGCCCATGCTGATGGTAAGCCAAAAAGGACCAAGCGATGATCGCCGATAGCGTTGACGAATATCCTGCCAGCCAAGAACACCGGCCAGTTCATAACCTTTCAGTGCGGCAAATATATCGAGCCAACCATTCTTGAATATTTTAAACATAAGAACCATAATTAATGATATTGATTATATTTTGAGACTTTTGCAAAACTGCTCTAATCGTCACGTGTGACACAATTGGTGGTGCATGGTTGTGCAAAGGTCTCATTGCATTGGGATTCACTTGTACTTGATAGCCTCTTTGTAGTATTTTAGAAAGAAAATATTCAATTGATTGCACAAACCATATTACTGCGTTACACTCTTTACACTATACCATATTTGACCTATGATTTCTTTTAAGGCAATTGATGTTTTGTTAAGCGAGTTCGTCTGTGGCGCGTATTTGACAAAAATATTTTCGGCTGATGATGCGTAATAATAATTTGACGGCAATGGCACTACATTATTGAAATATTTTTTGAATTCCTTTTCAGATCTTTTAAGGTGAATGGCTGAAGTAACAAGCCCTAAGTATATTTTTTTATCCACAAACATGTGATTGAGTTCCACTGCACTTGCCCATGTATTTACTGCTTTGCCTTCTATTCTGATTTTTTCCTTGGGCACTCCCAGCCGCTGTGCCATCTGTGCCATTAAGTCCGCTTCTGTGATTTTACCACTTCCCTTACCCGTGCATATAAAATACTTTGCACCTTTTTTGTTATAAATATCCACAGCGGAAAGAAGGCGTGCGGATGTGGCTTCTCCGGGGAAAGTATTATTCAAAGAATTGATATCCTGTGCGCCGCTACCAAGCACAACAAGCACATCAATATTTTGCTGGGAATCAATTGGATTTTTTATATAGTCTTTTTCTAAATAGTAGCAAAGGTAATTAGACACAGGAAAAATGCTTGCGCCATAAAGTAAAACAATAGTTAAAAAAAGCACCAGAAGACCGCTTTTTTTCTTCGCGCCTATCAGGCAAATAACGAAGGCGATCAGCAGCAATAATGTGATGATGAAAACTGGATCTACAATTCCTTTGGAAACCATATAAACATACTCCATAATTATTTTCCTCCTGACTACTTTTATTTAAAATTATTTTTGGCCTTATGCCTTAAACAGTTTTGCTATCTGGTTAGTTTCTCAGCAAAGCAAGGGCTAAATTGATGTTGGTTAGCCTGCATTAGAATTTCTTTTTTCGCCGCCGTACACCTTGTCAAGGTTGATTGATCGTCATCATCATTTTTTCTACAGCATCCTGTACCTTCCTAACAACCATGGTTTCCATACACTCGCTTCTGCCGCTGCCATCACAGCCTTTTTTACAACAGGGGGAGCAATCCATATCCGGTAATACAACTTTATTTTTCTCTCCCGGTGGCGCCCATTCATGCCAATCGGACGGTCCATAGATCGTAAGTGTCGGCGTGCCAACCGCTGCTGCTATATGCGGTGCCGCGCTATCTACACCAATATGCAGGAGGCTTTTCTGTAAAAGGCCGGCCATTTCAAGCAGGGATGTTTTACCGGCAAGATTATATACGGGAAAGCCACTGTCCAATGTCAATTGATCAGCCCGCAACCTTTCCTCTTCCGATCCCATGATCAGCACGGGCATTTTATACTTTTGCCAAATAAAAGATATGAGCTCACACCACTTATTCATTCCCCATTCTTTATATGACCATCGCGAAAACGGATTGATTGTTACATAACCGTCTTTGACTGCAACTTTTTCTGCCGCCAATAATGTCTCTATCTTATTTTTTGTTGCTGAAGAAACAAAGATTTGGGGGATGACCGTACTTTCTTTTATTCCGAATCCTTTGATAATTTTTAGCGACTGTTCCGCGGCTCTGCATGTTTTTTCTCTTTCTGTTGCCGGCGCATCTACAAGGTGAGTAAACATTCTATTGCGCCAAAATAATCCCGCATAATAAAGGGCTGCTCTTATCCTTGCTCCAACAAAAAAAGAGGTGTATGCCCCCCGATCATCTGCGCGTAAATCAAAAATCAAATCAAATTTTTTACGGCGGAGCGATATTATTAGTTGCAATTCTTCCGAAATATTTTTTTTGCCGATTTGGAATGCAGTATCAATATGAGGGTCATCCAAAAGCAAATCACCGTTGGGTTTTCTGGTCAAAACAGAAACATCAGACTGCGGAAAATAATTTTTCACAGCCCAAAATGCAGGTATCGCCCAAACAACATCACCGATGTCGCCTAATTGGATGATTAATATTTTCCTGATGGGAATGTTTATTTTATGCTGAGCGGCAATAATCATTAAAGAACAGCTTCATTTTCCTGCGGTGTGTATTCGGGTATTATTTCCTTGAGCTTTACTTTAATACCTTTTGCGTCATGGCGCGCCGCTATTTTCACCAGATCGTCAAGTTCACGATAGAGATGTTCTCTGGCTGCCTGCGAATTTATTGCACCGTTGAAGAAGATGTTGGAACGCAGAACCATAACCTTTTCGTGATCGGTGGGCAGAATATCTTCTCCAATCGTGATGAGTTCTTCATACAATTTTTCACCATTGCGCAAACCGGTAAAAACAATTTTGATGTCCACATCCGGTTCTTTTCCTGAAAGACGAATTAAGTCGCGTGCCATATCAGCTATTTTAACCGGTGTTCCCATTCTTAGAATGAAGACTTCTCCGCCTTCACCCATAGCACCGGCCTGCAGTATCATCTGCGAAGCCTCGGGAATAGTCATGAAAAAGCGGTTCACCTCCGGATGCGTGACCGTCACCGGCCCTCCCTGCTCGATCTGACGACGGAAAAGGGGAATGACAGAACCGGATGAACCTACAACATTACCAAACCGCACGGCCATTAATCGTGTGCCGTTACCCTGCTGGCATTGCATAATCAATTCCGTCACCCTCTTGCTTGCCCCCATAACGTTGGTCGGGCGGACTGCCTTGTCCGTGGATACCAGAACAAAGCGTTCGACATGATGTTTAATGGACATCTCCATCGCCACACGACTGCCGAGAACATTATTAAAAACTGCCTGCCAGGGATTTTTCTCCAACATAGGCACATGCTTATAAGCCGCGGCATGGAAAACGACTTGCGGTTTGTACTTTTCAAAAATATTCTTCATTAAAGTTTCATCCTGCACCTGTCCCAGAATGGCTTCACAGTGACGGCAGTAATTCTCGTTTTGCATTTCCATCTGTATATTGAACAGATTGAGCTCACTAGCGTCCAGCAAGATGAGGTTTCGAGGCTGATATTTTATGACCTGCCTGCATAACTCCGTGCCGATGGAACCACCGCAACCGGTAATGAGAACCGTTTTACCGTCAAGATAATTGCGGATACCCTTAATGTCCAGATGCACGGGAGAGCGCCCCAGTAGATCTTCGTAACTAATATCTCTCAGGACTTTAACGCTGACACTTCCACCAATCAGCTCGCCCATTCCCGGCAATATTTTATAAGAGACATTGCAGTCCTTGCAGGCCTCCACAATATTCCTTATCTGGTCGCCTTTGGCTGAAGGAATGGCAATAAGTATTTCATGAACATCTTCCTTCTCCAGAATAGATGTAATTTTTCCCAGATTTCCCAGCACTGCTACACCGTGGATTGAACGGCCATTTTTTTGGGGATCATCGTCAATGAAACCGACTACTTTATAGCGCAGTTGATTGTTTTCAAAAACTTCCCGCAATATTTTTTCGCCGGCGGAGCCAGCTCCTATTATCAGTACGTTCTTATAAGTAATTTTCGGGAAAAGTTCTTCTCTGATTTTTGGATTGCCAAAACCGGCATAGTAAGATCGAATAGCCATGAGTTTGCCGCCCACCAATAGAAAGGTCAAAACACCGTCTATAAAAAAAATGGAACGAGAATACCCGCTAAAACCAGTTATATATAAAATTACTGCGAGGATCAATAAAGTGGATAACAGACAGGCGCGGGCTAAAAGCCAGAAATCCCGAATGCTGGTATAGCGCCACATTCCCCGATATGTTCCGATAGATAAAAAAACAATAATCTTCAAAGGAACAATCCAGAGAAGAATTGTTTTTATCTGATGAATGTAAATCGGGCTAAGGAAAAATTCAAAACGAAATAAGTAAGACATAATAATAGAAACAGTAAATATTAATGCATCGCTGAAAATCATCAAATATAATTTGGGGTTTTTTATTTGTAAATACATACTCATATTAATGAACAACACCTTCCTTTTTAATCACTTTAAAAAAAGTCTTCCACAAAATTTTCAGGTCAAAGAAGAAAGACTTATTTTTCAGATAGTACTCATCATATTTTACTTTAACAGGAATTGGAAGATCATCTCTGCCATTGATTTGCGCCCATCCCGTGATCCCCGGAATTAATTGATGAACACCTTTTTGTGTCCGCAAGACAATCAGATCATCTTGATTGAACAACGCGGGCCGCGGACCAACAAAACTCATGTCGCCTTTTAATACGCTCCATAATTGCGGCAATTCATCCAGGCTCGTTTTCCTAATAAAGTTACCTGGCGGCGTTAGATAAACGTCTGGTTCTTTTAATAAGTGCGTCGCAATCGCCGGCGTATCGATCCGCATCGTTCGAAATTTCGGCATCTTAAAAATACCATTGCCTGCCCCTACCCTATCCGACCAATACAGCGCAGGTCCTCTGGAAGTCAGCCTGACTAAAACTGCTAAGACAATAATTGGAACAGACAAGACTATAATCAAGCAGAGCGAAAGCAGCAGATCAAATAGCTTCTTCATGCCCGCATGTCTCGGATTGTCTCTTCCCAACCGGCCTTTAAATCATATTGGGGAGCAAAACCCAACTCTTGTTTAATAAGACTGCCTTCAACGGTAATATCTTCGATATATTTATCAACCGTTTCCCGCGTCACCGGGGCTTTTATGCCAATAGTGTTGGCAGCTTTTTCAATTACTCCGGCCATTATCCGCACCAGATATACAGGCAGTGACAAGCGTGGCGGTTTACGACCGAGGACAGAACAGATGGATTCAATAATTTCATTCAAAGTATGATACCCGCCATCTGTTACGTTGAATATCCGACCTGCCGCGGCGGGATGCGAGACAGCCAGCGCAGCCGCACGACCAACATCCTTATCATAAACCAACGTCCGTCGATTAAGACCATTGCCGATTGGAATAAAACGATGACGTGCCAGAGCACGAGTCAGCCGTTCGTAGTTCCCCTTGATGCGGGAACCATAAATTGCACCAAATCGCAACTCAGTTCCCAATGGCTGACCGCTTGCGTTCCTCGCATTCAACACAATCTGTTCGGCAGCACATTTGGTCTGAGCATAAAAAGTATCCGGATTAGTGGGCGACATTTCATTGAGCACGCAACCATCAGAATGCCCATACACCGCAATCGTGCTGAACAGAACAACGCGTCTTACACCCGCCTTAATGGCAGCATCAACTATCGTCGATGTACCGCCAATATTGACACGCTCGTATTTTTGACGCATTTCTGGCGGCGGATTGACAATGTGCAGAAGTGCCGCCAGATGAACAACATCATCCACGCCTTGCATTGCAGATTGAACGGCCTCTTGATCAGTGACATCGCCAATTAAAACTTCCACGTTCTGCGGGAACAAGCCAAATGTAGGAGTATCGACCGAGAAGGAGCGAACCTGATATCCTGCCTGGTGCAGTGCGTGAACGACACACGGGCCAACAGCTCCTCTGGCACCGGTTACGAGAACAAGAGAAGAATTGTCATTCAATGTCATAATTCGCCACCAAGCTATCCATTAAGGTTAACAGCACCAACTACTTTAATAGCCAGCTCGTCCACTAATGAATCATCTTTTTCATCTTTAAGATATTTAGATATTCTTCAGCAACCTTAGCATTGACTTGATTTGCATCAAAATACTGAAAGCATCGATGCCTGGCTGCTTTTCCCATTCTGTCCAATTCATCCGGATGATCCAGCAGGCGTTTCAGTGCCGCAAGTAGGCCGCGATCATCCCGGGCCGGCACAAGGATTCCCGTTTCCCCATCAGCAACGGCATCAATAAGCCCATTAATCTTAGTTCCCACTGTGGGGATACCCATGGCAGCCGCCTCTATAACGACCGTGCCAAAGCCTTCACGGTAACTGGGCAGACAGAAAATATCCGATATGGCCAGATAACTTTCCGGACACTCCGTATATCCGACGTAGTGTATTTTCGAACATTGCCTGGCGCTGTTTAAATCTAATGAACTTTTTCCACCGCAATCCTGATCATGCGGCCCGACCAATAACAGATCAACGTCATAGTTCATGCTTAGAAGCTCATTAAAGGCTGAAATCAACTCGGTAATACCTTTATCTGGAGATATCCTGCCCACGAAAATAATAATTTTTGAAGATGCCGTAATGGAAAGATTTTGTCTGAGTTGTTGCTTTATAGATAATGACCAGCGATCAGGATTAAAGCGCACTAAGTCAACACCAGCCAGTGACCCTTGACCAATGACAGCAATTTTTTTAGCGGACAGGATTCCTTCCTTTACCAGAAACTCTGCCTGACTAAAGCTATCAGCATAGCATTTCGTATTCAGAACCCCAATTAGCTTGTCAGCAGTACGAACGCTCCATCTCATAAATCCTCTTAACGTAATCCATGGCTGGCCAGTAAAAGTATGAAGCCGTATGGGGATTCCTGATATGAAGGCGGCAAGAACTGTCAATAGACCTGCTTTGGGAGTTGTTGAATGGACAATATCAAAACGATGAAATAAAAAAAATTGTGTGAGCCTGATCAGGGCAATTAAATCCTGCCAGGGCTTTAATGAACGAGGAATGTTGATTACTTTAACACTCAGCCCCTGTCCGGCATTAATCATTGCCCATTCAGGACCATCTGACGAAACTAGGACAACTTGCATCCCTATGTCTCTCAAATATTTCACCTGAGACTTAAGCTGCGAAGCCATAAAAAAAGGAACGGTTGAAATCCGGCATATTTTCACACCATTCAATTGATGCTTTAATTCATTGTGGTCAATAAGATTAGCGACCATAGGCTGCCTCATTCAAATTGTTTCCAAGCCCGCATTTCAGCTACTTTCGAGACATACTTTTCCAAGCTCTCGGGAAGCCACGTCGATTTCTGCCACTGACATGGAGTACTAATAGTATTTTTACGCTCATCGCTGTTCCGAAAACCTGCCATAGAGGGGTTGCCTGCATCAGTCCCGTATAGGATTGCGTTATCGGCATAGGTGTATTTTTCACCCCCTCCCAAGATTGGCACTGACACTGAAACGTCAGCAGAAACCCCGTCAAGATATGCGTTGCCGGAATTGATATATTTCGCACCCCACCCCAAAATTAGCACGGACACTAATAGACATGCTAATACCTTCCAGTTTCCTTTAGATTCGGAAGGTTGAAGTACATAATATGCAAACAAAACCATGCCGCATAATATGGACGCTGTAAATAAGATTTTTATGAAATAGGGTCTGACGAAAGCAACCAGGCATATACCGACAATCGTGCTAACGATCGATAAAATCCCTGTTTCTCGATTTGGTGGCCGGTTGATTAGTCGTATCCATCCAAAAAGAATCAGCAACACTCCGACAGTAGCATAGCTATCCTTAAGCGGCTGGCTATACCACGTTAAAGCTGAGGGGAAAGCAACAAATAAGGCTGCTGCGATTACCCCCCCCCATAACGCCCCACTTTGCCTGGCGACAACTCGCAAGCAAGCAAAAAAATGAGCACGCCACCTGCCGCGTGAAAAGCGGCATTAATAGGAATAATGAGTGATGGATCAGGACCAAACAGGGTATACAAGCAAGCCAGGACTGCAACGTTTCCGGCAGTATAATCAGCCCATATATGCAAACTACCCCAACCATCTGACCGGATCGTTTCAGTAATTTGTACTGCCATCGAATGAAAAAAAGATGGGTCATTAGACATCAAACCCTGCCCAGCATGCAACGATGGCACGAGAGGTAGTAGAATTTTTTGGAAAAGCAGCGCTGCAACGACCGCGTAGCAGAAGAAAATCACCCAAAGGAGGCGTGCGGTTAGACGCATTGTTTAATTATCCTTTAATATCTATTAAATAAAAACAAAATCCTCTGAATCAGGCCATCGACTGGCTTTTGCCTCCAGATTTTACAAGACAGCGCCAGACCAATACGCTCACGCAACGAGGACTTCCCCGATAAAATCTTCTTTAATATTTCTTCATCGGACGCCTTCATCTCACCAGCATATAAGCGAAAAAATTCTGCGGCTTGATGTGATAACGCTAAGGCGCCAGTTTTCTTATCAGAGAAAAGCCGTTTGAATTTCCTTCCATAATCATAAAAAAAAGAAGGCTCAGCTCCAACGACATTCGCATCATGCAGTCTGTATCGAATTGAAACCCTTCTATCAAAGACGATGTCACCAAACGCTGAAACAACAAGGTAAACCCACCAGTCATGCATGGATACCTCGGGCTTTTTTTCCAGAATCAACGCCCTGGTCTTTTTATTTATAACTGACGCAAAACCGGCGACTATATTATGAACAACAGCATTCCCAAAACCAATTTTTCTTGGGATGTGAGAATACTTGATATGACGCAATTCTGAAGAAACGTATTCGTATCGGGAAAAATAAAGAAGAGGGCGATCAGCCTCCCTGTTGTCCAATAGCTCGACGGCATAACTTACTTTATCTTTGAGCCAGATGTCATCTTGATCACAAAAGGCGAAGTATGTACAGTCTTCACCGGCATTTTCCAATAAATCAAAAAAACTCCCTGCGACTCCGATATTGGAACCATAGTGTAATATGATATTCTGATGTTTGGAGGAATATTCGTTCAGAATATCCCTGGTTTTATCAGTAGACCCATCATCCCTGATTCTTATCTCATAGTTTTTATAAGATTGAGACAGAAGACTATCTAAAAGTTCACAGAGAAATTTATCCCCGTTATAGGTTGACAATAATATGCTGACTTTTCCTGACATAATTAACGTATCTTAAAGTCTGATATCTTGAAGAAGGGGTTAATGACTCAACATAATTTTTGCTAATGCCGCTAACGTTGTATCAGCATGCCATCCCAATGAGTTGATGGTCGCTGGGTTTGATACAAGCAATTTGTATTCTGCCTCGAAGTTATTCTGCCGCCTTACATAGTCTTTCCAATCCTTATTAATGAGATTGAAACATTCATTGAGCCAATCTTCGATTGAATAGGCGCATCCTGATCCTATCGTCGCTTCAAATACCTGATCCTGTTCCAGGAGAGTCATAATTCCTTCTGCAACATTTGCCGCAAACGTCCACTCTTTCCTAACGGAAATATCACCCAATTCAATCAACTCCTCACTCCCTTCGGCAATTCGTCTTGTGGCCTTGGCGATCTTCTGACAGATATACTGTTCTCCGCGCAGCGGACTTTCGTGATGGAAAAGATAGCCAACATAAGTCTTGGTTCCTATATTACGAAAGTATCGTGCCAGATACACTGAATAGTTTCTAGTTGCTACGTAAGCACTGCCATGATCAAACGGATCCGTTTCGGATAAGGGTTGTCCTTTATTTGCAAATTGCAATCCACTACCCGCAATAAATATCTTACTGCAAGGAGACCATCGTTTGACGGATTCTAATATGTTAATGGTACCGGTTCCGATGGTTGCATTGTTTTCATAAATCGCATCATGTTTAGTAGTTGACTCCGCTGCAAGATGGAATATCATTGCTGGCTGATGAGTTCGAATAAGTTTTTCCACAATCTCAGGTGATGAAACATCCCCATGAATCCAGGGACCGCTGCGTGATATGCCTATTACCTCTATCTGCCGTTTACGACAAGCTTCCGATAGATAATATCCGTCCTGTCCATTAGCACCGAATATTATCGCCTTCACTTGATCGGCACCGCTTCCCTGGAAACAATCTCAATCTTTGGAAGAGGGAATATCAGCTGTGTCCCTTGTTCCAGGATTTCCCTTTCTCTCTCGATAAACTCATCCTTAAAATGCCACGGCAACACAAGGTAATAATCAGGATTCAATGCGCGAGAGTCTGCTTCGCTTACAATCGGAATGTTTGTTCCCAAAGTGCTGGCGCCATATTTATCCGGATTCCTTTCGGCAGCGCAATCAATAATTCTATTGTCTATACCGCACCACTGCAAAATAGTATTCCCTTTGGTAGATGCGCCGTAGATATGAATTTTTTTCCCTTCCGCCTTGAGTTTCCTTAATAAAGTAATTAATTCCTCCCTGTGAATATTGATTCTGTCCTGGAAATTTTTATAGGGTTTGTCAGTATCTAATTCCAGGTCGAATTCAGCCTGGTGCATCGCCTGGATATTTTGAATATATTTTTCGTTCTTATATCTGAAATTTGTAACGTGGGTCGCATAGCAACGTAAACTACCGCCATTGATATTATTAAGTGTTGCATTAATAACTTTCATGCCGCTTTGTTTTAGAATATTTTCGATTACAGCAAGGCTGTAGAACTCCAGATGTTCATGGCAAATGGTATCGTAAGAGGTCATTTTGAGCATCATGGGCATATAGGACATCTCAAATATCCAGACGCCATCAGGTGCAAGGATATTTTTTATACCATGGGCAAACGCAATAGGATCCTCTAAGTCGTAAAACATGGCAATGGATGTAATAATGTCCATTTTTGTGTCCTGAACACAGCTCAAAAGTTCATTCGACGGAAATATATCCTGTATGACCGTTGCCATTTTTTTATCAATTTCTTGAGCAACATCTGACGGATCAACGCCATATTTATTAAATTTTTCTGGATAATAACCAAGCAATGTACCATCGTTGCACCCAATATCAAGAACTGAGCCACTCGATTTATCAAGTACCGAAACGGCCTCTTTAACAATCCCCTGCAGGTGATCTTTCATCGTCTTGTTTGTTCCCGAACGATACCAATAAGCAGAGTAAAGAACCTCAGGTGGCACCGTATGTTCCATTTGCAAAAGACCACAGGCCTTTTCATCTTTAGTGGGATCACAGCGTACAAGCGACAGAGGAATTTTTCTCATGGGAGGAATTTCCTTCCCGGGTTTCAAAAATGACCCTTGAAGATATTGATCACCCAAATTAATGACAGGTGTTAATGCTTTTGATCCACAGACTCGGCAACTTTTTCGAAATATTAAATGCATACCGCCTCCTTTTGATTTTTATGTTATCAAGAAAGATTTTTGCTGCAAAACAGTCTACATATATTATGCTTATTATTTTCAAGGTCGTAAATAGTTATCGATTTATCTTTCCTTGCCCTTTTAAGAAACGAGAGCATGACAAAATTGAGAATGCCGCTTGGCGTCAGGGCTATCAAGAATGCAGCTATCCTCCACCATAAAGGTGAATCCTTTGAGGCAAACCATTTTTGATATTCTGTTAGAGAATACTCTCCTTTTGACCGATAAATTATAATGCGTTGCAATTTACGCCACGGCTTTGACAGGCTATGTTCTTGCCTTACCTGTTTTGAAATATGTTCAAATGAATAAAGAAGCTTCGGCCACTTGATCATTCCAATTTCAAATGCACGATTTGTCCATTGAGCATTACCATAACGGATCGCAATATATGGTTCAGCAATGACCAGTGCCGGGGAGGGCAAGGGTGACTGAAAAATAACACCGACATGAATGAATTCTGTCCCGAAATAACGTGCCTTCTCTCTTTGCAGCCATAAATCGCGATTTATTACAACGCAGCCGATGAAAGACATGTATGTTATTACACGCTGAAAAAGCTGGTTCAATTCTGATATCGCGTATATTTCATCCATGTTAATTTGAAGAATTCTATCCGCAATTGTCTTTGATAAATCTTTGTTCATTAACTGAGCATTGACCACAACCAAACTAAAATTTTTTTTGACTTCTTTCAGCACAGTTTTTATAGCATCGGGTTTCAACAAATCATCATCCGGGAAAAGCCAACACATCTCGCCTTGGGCTAGTTCAACAGCCTTGGAATAATCCTGATCAACCCCTCCTTTTAATGGAAGGCGTATATAGCGCATCTGTTGACACTTATCGGCGTAACGTTTGACCACAGTGCTTGTATGGTCGGTTGACGCACCGTCCACAATGACCACTTCTACTTCCTCAGTTACTTGCGGTATGATGCTTTCCAACGTTTCGCCAATGTACCCAGCACGGTTATAGGTTGCTATACATATGGATAAGAGAGGGTTTGTCATGGTTTTTTATTTATTCTTTTGTACGTCAAACAACCTGATTGATGTCGACTAGTGTAGTGTCTCATAAATATCTTTACAATATGTCATTTCGAAGCAAAGCGAGAAATCTTAATGATTGTGGCAAAGTACATGATATCTCCCGCTGGTCGATATGGGTATATATATAGGTAAAGTGTTGCTGGAATTGAGATAAATATATTAAAATTGTAGTCACTTTAATATGTTATGGATAGGGCTAAAAAATAATATTAAAGTGGTTTAATATTTATGAAAAAAAAGTTGTTTGCGATGTGGTTCTGGAGACGTCAAATTATACGGACATACATTATGTGGTAGTCAGAGATATCGGTGCATGAAATGTAGTGAGAGCTTTGCACAACTCGTTTGTTTATTTCTTTCCATTACCTGTTCTTTTCTTGTTTTATCTTTTGATGTGCCGGTAAATTTCCTAGTTATTCAAAGCTAATATATTGATATTATTAATAATATAGCTTGACATCGTCA
>JANXZU010000031.1 GCA_025355345.1 Syntrophaceae bacterium | reverse complement strand
CAAAGGCAGCGTAAGTCCGCCGCTCGCCATAATATAAGAAAAGTGGCTTACGGATACGCCTTCAATCACTTTTCTTAAGCGTGATAAAAAGCGGACATATCATGTGCTACAAAATAGGACTTTTCTATTTGCTGCTAACAGCCATATCTGCTTAAATAACAACTTGAGGGAACATTTCAGTGGCCACACCTTCAGCTTTCTGATAAAAAGCGGAGAGTTACAAAGTTGCTGATATTGAAAACTATATTCTTTGTTTTAGAAATTCAAAGCGATCTAGTACGCTTACGTAGAGATATGTTATTCAAATCAAACGCATGGCTGACATATTCGACTTCAGGTTTCAGGATTAGATTTCGGAAGTTCTTTTGACCAAAGAAAAGCCTGAACTGCTATTGACGAAAGCCTAAAAAGCGTTATATTGGAGATGAACGATAGTCAGGTGCAATCAGCCCGAAAGCACAAAGGTTTGGAAGATTACACCTGTAATTATCAGGAATAGTTGAATATAAACATTTCTGATAAGGCATAAAAATATTTAAGGAGTAAGTTAATTATGGTGTCTGATAACCACCCTGCGAAGTTTCGTGGGGCAGCGCGTTATGTTCTAGATGATGAACTGGCAAAGATAGTGAATATTTCGATTGCCCTGGAAATGCCTCTTTTGCTCAAAGGCGAGCCCGGCACGGGAAAAACCATGCTCGCCCATGCTATTGCCGAAAGTTTGCGCATGCCTTTAATAATCCTCAACGTAAAATCCAGCATGAAACTGATTGAAGCCCTTTATCAGTACGACACGCTGACACGTCTCAATGACAGCCGTTTTGCCGATTCGGGGAGAGATGTAAGTAATATTGAAGAATATATCAAAATGGGTAAAATCGGCCAGGCTTTTGCTGCGGACAAGAAGGTGGTTTTGCTGATTGATGAAATCGACAAAGCGGACACTGATTTTCAGGACGATATGCTGGATATTTTGGATCAGATGCAGTTTGACATCATTGAAATAGACAAGAGGATTACCGCCAGGAACAGACCGGTGATCGTAATTACATCCAACGCGAAAAAGGATTTATCCGATCCATTTCTGGGTCGTTGCAATTTCCATCACATTGCTTTTCCCGATCGTGACATGATGCGCAAAATAATCGGCGTTCATTTTCCGGATTTGAATACGAATATATCTGAGGCTTGCATGGAAGCTTTCTACCGTCTGCGCGAAGTTCGTGGTGTGGAGAAAAAACCGGCGACCCGCGAGCTGATTAACTGGATGCGTGCGCTCCATGCCGACCCCGATTTTCAACTCAAGAGTTTGAAAACGGGGAATATTCCTTATCTGGGCGTGCTGTTTAAGAAGAGCACAGACCTTTACCTGGCCAACCACCAGTAAATCGTAGACAAGAGAGAAGTATGTTTGTTAATTTCTTTTATATGCTGCGAGACAAGGGGATTCCCGTTTCACCCACATCTTTTTTGCGTCTGCAAAAAGCGCTTGGCATGGGTTTGATCCAGTCACTTGAAGATTTTTACAGCGTTGCCCGCAGCCTGCTTGTGAAAAGCGAGCGCTATTTTGATATATATGACAAAACCTTTGCCGTTGCCTTTCACGGGGTTTCCGATGTTGATCCGACGGAAGAAGAACTTACAGAATTGGCAAAGGCGATGCTAAGCGACTGGCTCAAGGATCCATCTGCTATGGCCGCTGCGCTGGGTTTACCAGAAGAAGAAGTAAAACAAATGACGCCGGATGAATTGCTGCAGCATTTTCTGAAACGCCTCAAAGAACAGACAGAAGAACATCACGGCGGAAACCATTGGATCGGCACACGCGGAACATCTCCTACCGGGCATTCCGGCAATCATCCTGGTGGAATGCGAGTGGGTGGCACATCGCGTAATAAATCAGCAATCAAAGTCGCCATGGAAAGGCGTTACCGCAGTTATTCGCAGGATGGGCCGATTACGGCTTCGCAGATCGGGGAGGCGCTAAAAAGGCTCAAACACCTTTCGCCTTCGGGGCCGCCGGACGTTGTCAATATCGATAAAACTATCTATCAGACCATGCGCAACGCCGGAGAAATCGAAATAGTTTTTGATCGGAGGCTTGCCGACCGTCTGAAAGTCAAGATTCTTATTGACAACGGCGGCTGGTCTATGGATCCTTATGTGGAACTTGTTCAGGTGCTTTTTCATTACGCGCAGTTTCAATTCAAGGAACTGGAAATATATTATTTTCATAATACAATTTATAGAAATGTGTGGCAGGACGCGGCTCGTTATAAAAAACCGGTAGAAGTGGATGACTTTGCCCGCAGCGATCCCGAGACTCGCCTGATCATAGTAGGTGATGCCTCCATGGCGCCTTATGAATTGCATGATGCCAGAGGAGCCATATATGTAGGTCAAAACCAGTTACGACCGAGTGAAGATTATTTGAAATTTCTGGCTAAGACATTTCGCCACGCGGTCTGGTTGAACCCTCAAGCGGAATCTGGCTGGTTTTATACCTGGACGGTAAAGCACATTGCCAGCATATTCCCGATGTTTGAACTTTCGTTGGATGGATTGGAGAAAGCAGTGCAGCGCCTGAAGTCTAGAAACTAGTGACACCCGCGCTTCAGAAACGTAGTGCACTGAAGTGCGATGGTGGAACTATCCCGCAAAGCGAAGCGCAGCGGGATAATGAGCACAGCAATCAGAAACGAAGTGCACTGGAGCTTGCTGGGCGAATTATCCCCGAAGCGAAGCCTATGGGGATAGTGAGTACCACTATCGCAAACAAAGTGTACTGAAATTTGCAAGTCGAACTATCCCGCGAGCGAAGCGAAGCGGGATAGTGACACTCACTGATAGTGAGCCAAGCCGAAAACGAACGAAGTGAAGTTTGAAGCGTAAGGCGAACTATACCAGGCGCTTTAGCCGTGGTAAAACGAGCGAAACGAAATAGGAAATGGAGAATTACAATGGGTTTAATAAAATTATTGTTTAGTGATCCGGCTGCCTTTGTCATGCTGTCGGTGCTTCTTTTGTATTCAGTGATTTTTCATGAACTTGCTCACGGTTGGGTTGCCTATAAAATGGGTGATCCCACTGCTAAATGGATGGGCCGATTGACACTCAATCCACTCAAGCATCTTGATCTTATCGGGTCATTAATGTTGTTGATTGTCGGTTTTGGCTGGGCCAAACCGGTTCCCGTAAATCTGGAAAATATCCCCAGCGACAAAAGACGAAAAGGGATTATCCTTGTATCGGCGGCAGGAATCACCGCCAATATCATCTGTGCCTTTATCGCGCTCTTGCTGTTACAACTTCTGGCTCCAGGACGTGAAGACATTATGTATAAGATTCTTCACCTGCTGGCCTTTATAAACATAATGCTGGCCGCGTTTAATTTAATTCCGATTCCGCCGCTTGATGGCTCTAAAATTATCATGGGTTTCGCGCCGGAATCTGTAAACCGGGTACTGTATCAAATTGAACCATTTGGGATTTTTATTGTTATCGGCTTGTTGTATTTAGGCGTCCTCAACCCGGTAATTGAGTTCCTTCAATATATCATAGTTAATTTTATATCTTTAATTTTGCATGCGATAGGCGTCGGATAAAGTATAGATAGGTTGAGGGATAATAATTAATCAAAAGGAGATAATTATATGATGACATTTACAGAGCTTTTAAAAAAAAGAAGGGCAATTCGTGATTTTCAGGAAAAAGATGTTTCGCCGGATGTAATAAAAGAAATCCTCAAAGAATCATGCCTTGCACCATCGGCGAGCAACGGCCAGCCCTGCCAGTTCATTGTTATCAACAATCGGGAGATGATGAAAAAACTTTCTGACGAAAGCAAAAAAAATCTATTGCAGGATTTTGCCGAAAATAAAGGATCGCTCAACCCGAACTACGTGGATATGCTTAAGAATGAAAGCTTTAATGTTTATTATAATGCGCCTTGTTTGATTTATGTTATCGGCTCTAAAAGCGTTCGTTCGCTGGATGTTGATAGCTCGCTGGCAGTAAGCTACATTATGTTTGGTGCAACCGAAAGAGGATTGGGCACTTGTTGGATCCATTTGGGATCGCATATTCGAGATCAAAAACTAAAAGCCGAATTAGGAATCCCTGATGACTGCCGGATTGTCGCGCCCATTATAATCGGCTATCCGAAAGAGATTCCTGCAGCCTCGGAACGGCATGCGCCCCAGATTTTAAAGATAGTGGGCTAATCTGCACAGTGTTTGAAGCGCAGCGAATCTGCCTAATTTAATAAATAACAATTCATACTTATGGAGTATTAAAAATGTTCTTAAAAAAATCTGAAGAGTTTCTGGAAAGTTTCATGTTCAAAAGTCGGTGGCTGCTGGCGCCTTTTTATATCGGTCTGATAGCCGCTAATGCCCTGCTGCTGGTTAAATTTGCTAAGGAGTTCATCAAGCTGATTCCCGTTGTAATCAGTGGCGAAGGCGGACAGGTGATGGCAGGCATACTATCACTGATTGACATAGTTTTGGTTGCCAACCTAATGGTTATTATCATTTTTGCCGGTTACGAAAATTTTGTTTCCAAGATTGATACCAAAGGGCACGTTGATCGTCCGGACTGGATGGGAAAGGTGGGATTCTCTGACCTGAAAATGAAGGTGATTGGTTCCATAGTTGCTATTTCCGCAATCGAACTGCTTAAGTCATTTGTCAGCCTGGAATCTATTAGTAACGAACATCTGGGTTGGAAAGTGGGCATCCATCTTACCTTTGTCTTGTCCGGCATTGGTTTTGCGGTGATGGACAGGCTTGGCGCCGGTGCTAAAGGTCACTGATCTTTTTAACAGGTCATTAAATAAGCTTGGTGATATCATTTAAACTGGCCGAAGGGTTTGTTTTGAAGTGAAAACGGAGAACTCTTCTTCCTGCATCGATTAGCGCCTGCCAATCACCTTGAGCCTGAGCGGTTTTTAGTGTTCCGAAGGTCAGATCAGAATCACCTGAACCGAACCGATCAGGAATATCAACATCAATCAAGTTCTCAGCAGTTAACTGAACAAATAATCCATTGCCGGAATCTCCTTTGTGCAATTGACCGGTGGAATGCAAATAGCGCGGTCCGTAGCCGATTGTTACAGCAAGTTTATATTTAGCAAATATTGCTTCGCGCAAATCTCTTAGTGCTTCATCAACCTCAGGCGTCGGGCTTAGATATACCTGGAAGCAGACATAATCAAATGCCCTTGCCTGCCCAAGAAAGTTTTTCAGAGCTTCGGCAATTGTCAAACTATTGCTGGTACCGTAAACATCGCAGTGATCTGTTGTCAGCTTCGGCTTGCTTAGCGGCAGTTCTTTGTTCTCTCTGTATTGGGCAATCATCCGGTGGGCATGTTTCTTTGCTGATTCCACATCCGGCTGATCAAAAGGATTGATTTTTAAAATATGTGCGGCAACGGCAGTAGCCATCTCCCAAACAAACATTTGAGCGCCTAACTGATAAATATCATTGTTCTCGATTGTAATTACCGGATGCCCGGCAGCGGTTAGGGTTGCGATCTTCGGGCAATTATCTTTTGTTCCATCTTGAAAAATGACAAATACGCGATCATTGCCGTATGCGCCAGGTTCAGATAACTTTTCTCCGGTGATCGGCAGAATTCCTTTTCCTTCTTTGCCAGTGCTTTCCGCTATTAGTTGTTCCAGCCAGATACCAAAGGAAACAAATTTCTCCGGCATAATCAAAGTTAGTTTGTCCCGCCCCATTTGCGCCATTGTTCCCAAGGCCATACCTAACGAGGCTCCCGTGTTGTCAAGATTGCTTGAAGTATTTGTAATTTTTTCTTTTTGCGCTGCGCCTACAGCATTTTGCAGCAGCAGCTTCACATTCACGCCGATAATTGCAGCGGGAACTATACCCGGCAGAGAAAGCGAGGAGTAACGGCCGCCGATTGCGGGATTATTGAGGAATGTGTGCCGCAAGGATAGCGCCTGCGCCGTCTTCACCATGGGGCTGCCTTGATCCGTAATCAGTATGAAGCGGTTTCCCGCGTCATCACCCAATTTCTTTGAAACTAGATTGAAAAAATATTGGAAAAGGGAAGTAACCTCCAGCGTTGAGCCAGATTTTGAAGAAACCAGAAAAATAGTTTTTTCCAGTTCCAAATTTTGGGAAGTTTTTGCAATAACTGCCGGATCGGTTGTATCCAAAACTCGTATACGCGGATGACCTGGTTGGCTGCCAAAAATTTCGCTGAAAACTTCGGCAGCAAGGCTCGACCCTCCCATGCCCAACAAGATTACATCGTTAATACCGTCCTTAATCAACGGCTCCAGAATGGCTCGAATATTTTGTGTTTGTGATAGAGTCTCTGCCGGCGCATCAAGCCAGCCCAGCCGGTTGACAATTTCAGTGGGCGTCTGTTTCCAAACGGTGTAATCTTTAGCCCAGATACGCGCTACAATATTATTTTGAGCAAGCGATTCAAGAGCGCTGATTACAGCGTTTTGGTACGTACCCAGAGAGTAAAAAAATCGGATAGCATCCATTGTGTGCTTTTTCCTATAAGTTGCGACCAAGCATTATTTTGGCGGCTTCAATTATTTTTGTTTCCGAGAAACCAAATTTTTCGTAGAGAACCGGTCCCGGGGCACTCGCGCCAAATGTATCCATGCCGATGATCTTTCCTTGCAGTCCCACATAATGCTCCCAGCCCAGTTTTATTCCCGCTTCAATGGAAATACGGGCGGTGATCTCTGGTGGCAAAACGCTGTGGCGATAATCCTGAGGCTGGTGGTCAAATATTTCCCAACTGGGCATTGATACAACTCGAACATTTATGCCATCAGCGGCAAGTTTACGGGCAGCGGCAAGCGTCATGGCAACCTCCGAGCCCGTGGCGATCAGAATCAATTGCGGATTTGCTGACGATTCCCACAGTATATAACCGCCTCGTCTTGTGCCGGATGCGACGCTGCAAACGCTTCGATCAAGCACGGGCAGATTCTGACGGCTGAAAACAAGTATCGTGGGACCTTTTGTGTTGGAAAGCGCCAGACGCCAGGCCTCCACAACCTCATTGGCGTCAGCGGGACGGATAACGGTCATGTTGGGCACCTGGCGCAGATTCATGATCTGTTCGATCGGTTGATGCGTGGGACCGTCTTCTCCCACACCTATACTGTCGTGGGTAAAGACAAAGATCGTACGTAATCCCATTAAAGCAGCCAGACGCATAGGCGGGCGCATATAATCGGCAAAGGGCAAAAATGTTGCGGTATAAGGAATGATGCCGCCATGCAGCGCCATGCCCACGGCAATCGAGCCCATCGCGTGTTCGCGGACACCAAAATGAATATTGCGGCCTGTGAAATTCCACACACCACCGACCATGCCATGCTGACCTTCAGCCGTTGTTGCGGGGCTTTCAAAATCACCCATGCCCTTGAGCCAGGTAAATGTGGATGGATTCAAATCAGCCGACCCTCCGGCAAATTCCGGAACTTTAGCAGCAATTGCCTGCATTACCGTTTCCGATGCTTTACGGGTAGCGATATCTTTGGAGCCAGCAGGAAATTCAGTAAAAGACGCTTCCCAGTCGGCAGGCATTTCGCCATTGATAGTGCGCATAAATTCCGCGGCAATAGCCGGTTGTGCAAGTTTTGCGACATTCAAATCTTCCTGCCATTGATTTTCTAATTTTTTTCCGCGACTCAGCGCCTTGCGGAAAAGTTTACGCGCTTCATCCGGCACAAAAAATGAAGGATCGGCAGGCCAGCCCAGAGCTGCTTTAGCTCCCTTGAGTTCATCTGCCCCCAGCGGTGAACCATGAGCATCACAGGTTCCCTGTTTACAGGGCGCACCATAACCGATTGTCGATTGCACGCAAATGATCGATGGCCTGTCAGAATCTTTTTTTGCTTTTTTAATTGCCCGGTCGATGGCGCCCACATCATTGCCGTCTTTAACCGTTTGTACCTGCCAGCCGTAAGACTTAAAACGAAGCTCAATGTTTTCCGTATAGGAAAGCGCTGCGGAACCGGCAAGCGTAACCTTGTTATCATCGTAAAGGACAATTAACTTACCCAACCGTAAATGCCCGGCCAAAGCACAGGCCTCACTTACAACACCTTCCATCATGTCGCCATCGCCAGTCATCACGTAAGTGAAGTGATCAACCAATTTTGCGCTATTACTGTTGAATCGTGCCGCCAGTTGCGCTTCGGCAATGGCCATGCCCACGGCGTTAGCCAAACCCTGCCCTAAGGGGCCGGTGGTTACTTCCACGCCGGGAGTGTGCTTGTATTCTGGATGGCCGGGTGTAAGGCTTCCCCATTGGCGGAAATTTTTTATATCATCAAGCGAAAGGCTATACCCTGTGAGGTGCAGCAGAGAATATAAAAGCATTGAGGCATGACCGGAAGAAAGAACAAAGCGGTCCCGATCAGGCCACTTGGGATTTTTGGGGTTATGTTTCAGGTGCTTTGTCCACAGAGTAAAAGCGGCGGCGGCGGCGCCCAGGGGCATGCCGGGATGACCGGATTTTGCTTTTTCAATGGCATCTGCAGCCAGAAAACGAATGGTATCAATGCACTTTTTCTCTACTTCACTTTTGCTCGACATATTGTCTCCTTCAAATATAATATTGTTCATTTAGTACAATCATTAAATTATTGCACTAAAAATATTTATGAGCTATTATTTTTCCGTTTCCTCATCAATCCAGTCCAGATATTCCTTGCTGCCCTGAACAATCTGCACGGCTATGATCTCCGGTGTTTCATAAGGGTGCTGGCTTTTAATCGCTGCTTCCACTTTATTGTAAAGATCATCTTGTGTTTTGATGAGACAGAGCCACTCTTGTGTATTTTCCACCTTGCCATTCCAGCGATAAATACTGGTAATCGGGCCTGTAATCTGCACACAGGCGGCAAGCTTTGCTTCCACTAGATATTGAGCGATGGCATGCGCCTGCTGCCTGGTTTCTGTCGTAGTAGTTACTTGGATGTAAGTTTTTATTTTTCCTCCAGTGCTACATTTATCCATCACATCATAAAGTTTGCCACCCATCATGCGCCGGGCAGGCTCTGCCTGAGAGGCCCAATGCCGCTGGATGCTCTTATTTTTTTGCGCATTCATACATCATGATCGTTGCCGCCTGCGGCAGACTTAAAGAATCCGCCTGCACGTTACCGGGAATGCACCAGCGCTCATCGACAAGCGCCAATAGTTGCGCAGAAAGACCATGACTTTCGCTGCCTAAAAGCAGAGCCGCTTTTTGCGGTAGCGGGCGCGGTGGCAGTCCCTCGCGGACATCGCTACCTACAAGGTAATGAGTCTTTTTAATTTGCGGCAGTGCCGCGATCAAATTCACATTCGATACAATATTTAAATAAAAAAGGCTGCCCATGGATGCACGCACTGTCTTGGGGTTGGTGTAATCGGCGGAGTTAGCGCTCAAGATAATATTATTAAAACCAAACCACAGCGCGCTGCGCATCAGCGCTCCGATATTCGCGGGGTTGTTGATCTCATGCAGAATCAGGGTATTTGTCGGACAAGTGGATAAACAGAAAGACAAATCCGGTTCCGGTTTGATTTGAACTACAGCCATGATCCCCTCCGGTTCCTTATCTTGGCTGAGTTTCTTCCACTGAGAGTCGGTGATCTCATAAATGGAGATGTTGCTATGAGCCTTATCCAGTATCTTTTTCCAACACTTTATTTTTTCCGGCAATATTAGAATTGCTTCAATTTGCCAGTCACTCGATAATAGTTCCTCGACTACCTTTACGCCTTCCGCCAGAAATGTTCCTTCTTCCCGCCGCGCTTTGGAGTCGTTGAGTCTGACCCATTTTTTCAACTGGGTTTGCGAAATATTCAATAATTCAGTTTTCATAAAGTATTAATTATTTTTCCTCTGAGATAATTAGGGGTTCTTCCTTTGGCCACAAAAGCGATGTAATGATAGATAATGCAATGACTGCCGCGATTACGACTAAAGAAGCACCGATATTAATCTTATACAAATCAGTAATCAACATTTTAATTCCGACAAAACCAAGAATCACAGCCAGGCCATATTGCAGATAGTGAAAGAGTTTCATCAAGCCGGAAATAGCAAAGAAAAGAGAACGCAGACCTAAAACGGCAAAGACATTGGATGTATAAACAATAAAGGGATCGGTTGTAACCGCTAAAACTGCGGGGATAGAATCAACAGCAAAAAAAACATCAGTTGTTCCTAAAACTAAAACAACTGCCAAAAGTGGCGTGGCGTAACGCTTACCTTCGATTAGAGTAAAAAACCTGTTTGAGGAATATTCATGGGCAACCGGCATGATCGTCCTCAGTAGCTTGATTACAATATTTCTTTCCGGATGAACTTCCTGCTCCTTGCCCCGGGCAATCTGGATGGAAGTAAAAATCAGGAAAGCCCCGAAGATATATATAACCCAGTGAAATTTATTAATCAGTGCAATGCCGGCAAAAATGAAAATGCCGCGCATAATGAGAGCGATAATTATTCCCCAGATTAAAGCTTTCTGTTCATATTCGATTGGTACAAAAAAATAGCGGAAGAAAAGTAAAAAGACAAAAAGGTTATCGATGCTCAGTGAGTATTCAATAAGGTAACCGGCCAAGAATTCCAAGGCCTTCTGATGGCCATAAAAATAATAGACCCCTGCACAGAATAGCAAAGCCAACACTATCCAAAATGATGTCCAATACAGGGATTCCTTGATTTTTACCGCATGCGCTTTGCGGCTGAAAACAGCAAGATCCAGTGTCAGCATGGCGAAGATAAAAACACCGAAGATGATCCACCACAAAGTCATGTAACATTGTCTCCCTAATTAATTTTTCTTTTTCAAGGCCGGAGAGGCATTTTTACGCCAGATTAAAAGGGCAATGCCCCCTAACATCATTAGTAAGCAAAGGAGTTGCCCTATACTGATGGTGACTAAAATCATATTCACGTTATAATCGGGCTCACGGAAGAATTCAGCAATGAAGCGCGCCAAGCCATAACCAAAAATATATATTCCCAGAAGAAATCCATCAAATTTAGATTTTTTTCTGATCAACCACATCACGATAAATAAAACAATTCCTTCGAGCATTGCCTCATAAAGTTGGGAAGGGTGACGAAGTTTCTGCAGGGAATCAAGAGGAAAATACATTCCCCAGGGCACAGCTGTTGCTCTGCCGTACAATTCACCGTTGATGAAATTGCCGATTCGGCCAAAGGTGTAGCCAAGCGGTACCGCGGGGATAAGCAGATCGACTAAATGCCAGAAATTAAATTTGTACTTGCGGCAAAAGATCACGGAGGCAAGAACAACACCAATTAGTCCTCCGTGATAGGACATGCCACTAATGCCGGTAAATCGGATACCGTTGGAAAAACTAAAAGGCATGATTATCTCCAATGGATGCTGCAGATAGTAACTTGGGTTATAAATCAATACTTCACCAAATCTGGCGCCGAGGATCACCCCTATCATTGCCCAAACTAGATAGTCCTGAATGTTTTCGGCCGAATATTTATACTTTTCGTGCTTTATCCGGTAGAGACTGAGAAAATAAACGATAGCGAAAGCGACAACATACATCAGGCTATAATAGCGTAGTTGAAAAGAACCAATGCTAAAAATGCTTGGGCTCATCTGCGAAGGTATGTATTGCCATGCATTTATGAAAGCTTCCATAGTTTAAACATCCTGATTAAAGAGGTTAATAGTCAATGATAAGGAGATTAATAAGTCTCGCCTTTCAAGTCTTCAATATATAGCTCAGCGCTGTGTATGGCATTGGCTCCATCGCCTGCGGCAGTTATAACTTGACGGAAAAGTTTTACCCGGCAGTCTCCGGCGGCAAATATTCCTGCTGCGCTTGTTTTTAAATTCTCATCCGTCTTAATAAAGCCTGTTGGATCTAACGCAAGCAAATCCCGGAAAATCTCTGTGTGAGGAAGACGACCGACGAAAATAAAAACACCTTCGGCTTCAATTTCACTTATTTTCCCGGAATGGACATCGGCTATTTTCACCCCGTTAACAAAGTCCCCACCGGAAACTTCCGTCAGGGTCGCATTCCAGACAAATTCAATTTTCTTTTCGGCAAATGCTCTTTTTTGAAGAATTCCGGCGGCGCGCAGTCGGTCACGACGATGGATTACAGTTACTTTTTTGGCAAAATGAGTCAAAAAGAGGGCTTCCTGAATCGCTGTATCGCCACCGCCGACAACTATTACATTCCGCTCGCGGTAAAATGGCCCGTCACAGGTTGCGCAGTAGGAAACCCCTTTTCCAGCAAATTCAGTTTCCCCCGGCGCTCCCAGGTTGCGCCAGTGTGCTCCGGTTGCCACGATTAAGCTCAAAGTTTTGAGGGTAGTTTCCTCAATGGTAACATCCCATATAATTGGCGATGAATCATTTTTTTTGACCGCGACGACATCTTTAGCCATTATTTCCAAATCAAATTTAAGCGCTTGTTTCTTAAAAAGCTGCATCAGATCAAAACCATTGATGCCTTCAGAGATGCCCGGATAGTTTTCAATCAGGTCGGTAATAGTTATCTGACTTACAGTTGAAGCGCCTTCCACAAGCAGAGTTTTAAGGCCGGCACGGGCGGCGTAAATACCGGCGCTATAGCCTGCGGGTCCGCCACCAATGATAATTATATCGTAATCATATTGAGGTAATTTTGCTGACATAGTCGAAAATATTTCCCTTCATATTGCTGTTCGGACTTTAATCAGGATAAAGAGTTTTTGTAAAGTCAAAATTGAAAGTAAAAAAATGAAATTAATCCTTTTTATGTCTTTGACATACGGGAATATTGGGCTTATACTTTCACCAAAAGTTGGTAGTTTGGATTTTAGAATACCGGAATTAATAAGGAGGTCAACATGCGCGTATTTAAACATGCCGATTTTATTTCCTGTGAAGATAAGAATCGCATCTTCAAATACCTTGTGGAAAAAAACGGAGAAATTATTTTTACGGGTGATCATTTGCCTGATGTTTGTGCCAATGTTGAACTGGTAGATTTGAAAAACCGCTGCGTGATTCCGGCTTTTGCCGATACTCATATGCACTTTGCCTCATTTGCCTTTTTCAATTCCAGCCTCGATTGCAGAGACGTAGGTGATTTTGCGCAGCTCGATGAAAAGATTCACAAGTACATTGCTTTGGGTAAAAAAGAAAAGGTAATCTTGGGTTTTGGTTGTTCGGCTCACACAGTAAAAGAAAAAAGACTCCCTGAAAGAAGGGACCTTGATAAGATCACAAAGCAGCCTCTCATGATTGTAAAATATGACGGCCATGCATCCGTCGGTAATTCCGCGATGATCAAAAGCCTCCCCGCGTCGATTCTTGCTGATCCTGGATTTGATAAGGAAACAGGCTGGTTTTATCTTAACGCTTTTTATAAAGCGATTAATAATATTTCGCAATCTGTATCGCTGCCGGCTCTTTTCAGGAATATGATTGCCGGTAGCGATTATCTTGCCGGCAAAGGGATATCGCTTGTGCATACATCGGAGGGGGTCGGCTTTCCCCTTGATTTAGATGTAGATATGGTGAGGTTTGCCAATCGGGGATTGCCGCAAAAGTTTCACGTTTATTTTCAGACGATGAATGTCAAAAAAGTGCTAAGACGAAAAATGCCCTGCATTGGAGGTTGCTTTGCAACTGCCCTGGATGGTTGCTTTGGTTCCGAAGATGCCGCGCTGAAAGAACCTTATTCTCATAATCCCAAAAGTGTTGGCACACTCTTTTATTCGCAGCAGCAGGTAAATGATTTTGTCAAAGCGGCAAACCGGCGTGGTTTGCAGATCGCCATGCATGCTATTGGCGATGCGGCAATTGGGCAGGCTCTGATAGCTTTTGAATTGGCATTAATTGACTTTCCCCGTGAAGACCATCGGCACATTATAATTCATGCCGATCTGATGAACCCCGCGATGATCGAAAAGGCAGCCAAACTTGGAATCTGCATTGCCCTGCAAACACCATTTCTGTATTGGCAGCAGGAACCGATGGAATATCTGCAGAAGATATTAGGCGATCGCATTAAGAATCTGATTCCTTTAAAGAGTATGCTTGCAAGCGGCTTGGTAATCGCCAGTGGTTCTGATGCGCCATGCACTTTGCCTGATCCTATCGCGTCAATTTACGCGGCCTGCAATCATCCTAATCCACAGGAGTCTGTTTCGGTGCTGGATGCCTTGCGTATGCATACATCGGCAGGCGCCAAGCTTTCCTTTGATGAAAACAGACGCGGTACATTGGCTGAAGGTACATTGGCTGATTTTGTCGTACTGGATCAAAATCCTCTGAAGATACCAGCGGAGAAGCTAAATACTATTAAGGTAGAAGCTCTTTATTTAAAGGGCGAGAAATATACCGGGCAGGAGCATCGCGGCAGCGCCGGTCTTTTCTTTGATTCCCTGAAAAACGCATACCCTTCGTAGCTTGTTGAAGGGTACATAAAGCATAGCACGTTCACGTGTAGATTATAACTTGTAGGGGCGAAAAACTTTCGCCCCTACATCGATTTAGAAATTGTATTGATCAAACTACACCGCTAAAGCCGCTATATTCATCGGCGGAGGGATCCATGACTTTGCCGTAAGTATCTTTGCCATAGAATTTAAAAACGATATGTTCCGGATCAAGCGTGGCATTGCCTTCGGCATTTTGTGATATCCAAAATCGGACAGAAGCTGTATTTGTCTTGTCATTGTATGTAACATATTCCGGGGTCGGAAGAATGTTAGCTTCCGTATCCGGTACGTCTAATCCTCCATTATAAAAAGACCCGTTTTGGGCAATAGATGCTCTGCTGATACCCCAGTTATAAGGATTCTGGATAGATGAAAGATCCATCTTTTTGGAAAAAACAACATTGATGGAAACAAGTTTTGATCTGTCCGGCTCTGACAGATCTTCGTCCATAGTAGCAATGTTTGTTGCCGGTCCCCAAAATGTAGCGAATCCATCGCGACCAACAGCATTCAATATTTTTGGTTGCGCGACTTGAGACATATAATTTTTAAGAGTTATAGCTAGCGAAGATTTTCTTTCCGAAAGAATGTTTAATTGTTCGGTAGCTTTCTGCACATTGCCCATATCAGCGTAGGTATATCCAAGTTCCAGATACGATTGCTCAAAATTTCTATTCACGCTAATTGCTTTGTTCAATTGTGTAATCGCGTCCTGATAATTACCTGTGGCCCTTGCCACCTGCCCTAAACCATAGTAACCGTCAGCGTTATTTAGCGCCATTTTGGAGGCCGCTTGAAGTTGTTCGCGGGCATCACTGAACTGACCGGCTTTAAGATAGATTTGCCCCAGAGAAAATCTGTTTTGAGCTGAATTCTGATTAAATCGCACAGCAGCTTTATATTGTACCATGGCTTCAGCCGCATCGCCTACCTTCGTGTAAATATCACCCAGAGCAACACGGAAATCATCGCGAACCGGATAAATCTTAATAGCATCCTCATAAGTCTTAATTGCTTCATCTACCTTATCCTGTGCAAGATAGGATTTAGCAATGTAATCATATGCCTTTGCAGAATTATCTGAAAAGGGTGAAAGACCTGCCGACCTTTTAAATGAACTTATGGCCTTATCATAATCACCATTTTGATAAGAATCGATTCCCTGTCCCAGGGCAGTATTAGCCAGAGAATCCAACTGTGACTGCGAAGTAGTTGTGGTTGAAGAAAATAAAAAATCTACTGTATCCGCTGAGATTATCGCCATAAACTATCCTTAGCACTTATTAACATCTTCTTATGCTGGTTTATCGGTGCGTAATGGATAAAACTTGAGAAAATAAGGTCAAGGGGGATAGGCTTAAGTCCTCATCGAATTATACCTCAACCCTCAGTCTTTTTATTCTTCTATTCCGGAAAATTATTTGTCGGCTGCTAAAGTTTTGCCTGATAAGTCCGATAAATAATTTAAAGGCAAATAAAACGGATTGGAAAGGAGGTAGGTTGGGTAAGGTAACAAAGCGATTATGAAGTAGCCGAATAAACGGCAAACAATAAACTCTGGCAAGAATTGTCAGATAACAACCTAGAAAAGGAGAAATAAATCATGGCTATGAACGATATTTCCTTAACCTCTGGAATGAGGAACAATTTGGTGCAGCTTCAGTCAACAGTAACCCTTCTGGACCGCACACAGGCACGTCTGGCATCGGGCAAAAAGGTGAATACGCCCTTGGATAACCCGATCAACTACTTTGCTGCGCAGGGTCACTTAACCCGTGCCTCAGATATTGCGCAGTATAAAGATGGCATGTCGGAAGGCATCCAGACCATTACGGCTGCCAATGCCGGTATCACTGGCATTCAGGGGCTGATTGAGGCGGCAAGATCGCTTGGGCAGTCCGCACTTGCTTCCAATCCGAACCAGTTAGGTTTTTCTGTCACCACGGCATTTACAGTAGGTGATATAATAACCATTGGCGGCACAGGCTATCAGGCTGTACAATCGGCTAATGGTGCCACTACTGCCACAGCTACCTATCAATGGTTTGTAATCGGCGAAGCAGGGCTGTCTGCATCCGAATCAAATGCAAAACTATCCATTGATGAGCAGGTTGCCAATCTTGCAGCGAAGGTTAATTCAAATTCGGAACCAGGAAGATACGGAGAGGCTGATCTGAAGGCGACTAACGTCGGTAGCCGTATCACACTTCAGTCCGCTGCTGTTGATAAAGCAATAACTGGTATTGGTGTAGTGCAGGTTACGACTGCTGCCAACTTTGATATTGATACAGATGTCAAATCCGCACGCGGAACTCTGGCAACACAGTATGTCAATCTTCTGACGCAGATAGATACCCTGGCCGGCGCCTCCGGATATAAAGGGAACAACCTTCTGACCAAAGATACCCTGGCGGTCAGTTTTGAAGGCGGATCCATTGCCGTCAAAGGGTTTAACGCGTATGCCAGCGATCTTGGCGTGAATACTACAGGATTTGCACAATCCACCCTGGCCCCTGTTAAGGGTTCAAACACTTTCTGGGCACTTGCCAGCGACATCAGGTATGACATCGCTAACATGGACAAGGGCATTGCCAAATTGAAGGACGAGTCTTCAAAGTTGTCTTCGGCAGTAAGTGTTATCAGCATTCAGCAGGATTTCTCAACGGCCAAGATCAATCTGCTTTACAAGGGCGCAGATAATCTGACACAGGCTGACACCAACGAAGAGGGAGCCAACATGCTCATGCTGCAGACCAGACAGTCACTGAGTACTACGGCTTTGAGTCTGTCCGCACAGGCGGCTCAATCAGTCTTGAGATTGTTTGCGTAATTTGGTAAACTAATGTAGAGATGGGGAGGAAGAATTCCTCCCCATCTTCCACAACACCAACTTAGAAAGGGCTAAGCTGCAAATGGCACTGACAATAACCATCAAACCCCATGAGAAACTGATCATCGGCGGGGCCGTGATCACAAACGGAAGCACAAAGAGCGAGCTGCTTATCGAAAATAATGTCCCCATCCTCCGGGGGAAGGACATTATGAGCCCGAACATGGCTGATTCACCATGCAAAAGAATCTACTTTGCAATTCAGCTTATGTATGTAGATCAGGAGAATCTTGCGGAACATCACAAAAACTATTGGGAACTGGTGAAGGATGTTTCCGATGCGGCGCCCAGCAGAAGACCGATTCTACAGGAAATCAGCGACAAAGTATTGAACAGACGATATTATCAGGCACTCAAGTTGACCCGCAAGTTAATTGCTTATGAACAGGAGGTAATTGGTAATGTACGCAGCTCAAATGCAAGCATATAGAAACGTTCAGGTACAAAAGGAAAATCTCACCGGAAGAGAGATCGATGCGTACGCCCTTACTCAGTCCGCACTAAAGCTTCTGGAATGTCAGAAAAACTGGGATATGCTTGACAGGGAAAAGATTGACCAATTGTTTGACGCATTGAGGATGAACGGCTTGTTATGGAGTATCTTCCAGGCTGAGATTTCCAGAGACGGAAACCCCCTGCCTAAAAAACTACGGGAAGATCTTTTGACACTGAGCATTTTTATTGACAAGCGGGCAGGGGATATAATGTGTTATCCGGAACCTGAAAAATTGACGGTTCTGATCAATATAAACCTTAATATTGCCGCTGGGCTAAGCGCATCAACCGCGGAGGAAAAACCATCTCGAAGTTATGCTGAAACAGCCAATAGCAATTTTCTCAGTCCTGCCTGAGAGCATGTCAAACAGTTAGCAAAGCATTCGAGGCACTATCCCAATTTCATTGAGAGAAAGTGTAACGACCGAAGCAACCTCATAATAAGCACTTGAATCTATTTAGATTGTCACTCGGCATGCGAAAGCGTGTCGCAATTCGAAATAATGTCATACCGAATCCCGCTGGGGCGGGACGATGAATATTAAGCCATTTATGTTATTAGCATTAATAATTATTGAAGGTGCAGGCACAAGGTTTGCTAAGATTGCTACAGGGAGAAGCAATGGATTCATTGGAATGCCCGTCATCATATGAAATCAACACGCTGGTGGACTTGTTCAACCAGGGACGTTACACCGAAGGAGAAGCTCTAGCAAAGGGCCTGACTGTGCGTTATCCGCACGATGGGGTTGGTTGGAAGTTAATTGGGGCGATGCTCAACTTGCAGGGGCGGAGTGCAGAAGCACTTGAGTCTATGAAGAAAGCAGCTGATCTGTCGCCGGGAGATGCCGAAGCGCATGGCAACCTGGGCACCATCCTGCAAGAGCAGGGCCGGCTTGTGGAAGCCGAATCCAGCTACCGCAGAGCACTTAAGATCAATCCGAACGACGCCGACGCACATTACAATTTGGGGAACACTCTAAAAGAGCAGGGCCGGCTCATAGACGCAGAAGCCAGCTACCGACGTGCACTGAAGATCAATCCGAACGACGCCGACGCACATAACAATCTGGGAAACACTCTCAAAGATCAAGGCCTGCTCACGGACGCAGAAGCCTGCTACCGACGTGCACTGAAGATCAATCCGCATCATGCCGACGCACATAACAATCTGGGAAACACCCTCAAAGATCAAGGACGCTTAGTGGATGCCGAAACCAGCTATCGTCGGGCACTGGAAATTAATCCGCGTTACGTCGAGGCTCATAGTAATCTGGGTAGCACCCTCAAGGAACGAGGTCGGCTGACGGATGCCGAGGCAAGCTATCGCCTGGTACTAGAGATCAATCCGAGAGCTGCTGAAGCACATTACAATTTGGGCAATATCCTTAAAGAGCAAGGCCGACACACGGAGGCAGAAGTCAGTTACCGCCGTATAGTGGAGATCAAGCCAGGAGATGCTGAGGCCCATTATAACTTGGGCAATACCCTCAAGGATCAAGGACGATTAATGGATTCCGAAACCAGCTATCGCCGGGCGCTGGAAATCAAATCAGATTTTGCCGAGGCTTATAGCAATCTGGGCATCACCCTTAAGGATCAAGGTCGATTTCCGGAAGCAGAAGCCAGCTATCGCCGGGCGCTGGAAATCAAATCAGATTTTGCCGAGGCGCATAACAATTTGGGTAACGCCCTCTGGGAGCAAGGAAGATTTGTGGAAGCCGAGGACAGCTATCGTCGGGCACTAGAGATCAACCCGAACGACGCCAAAGCACATTGCAATCTGGGCAATACTATTAATGATCAAGGCCGATTGATGGAAGCCGAAACCAGCTATCGCCGGGCACTGGAAATCAATCCGAATTATGCTGATGCGTATAACAGCATGGGTAGTACACTCAAGGGACAGGGCCGGCTCACCGAAGCCGAGGCCTGTTATCGCCGGGCACTAGAAATCAATCCGAATTACTCTGATGCGTATAACAACCTGGGTGGTACACTCAAGGACCAGGGTCGGCTTACGGAAGCCGAAGCCAGTTATCGTAGGGCACTCGAGATCAATCCGCAACATGCCGTAGCGCATAGCAACCTGATATTCACACTAAACTACTCCCCCGGAAATCATATTTCGTATTGCCTTGAAGAGGCATACAGATACGGACAGCTGGTGAACAGAAAAGTGGGGACACGATTTACCGCGTGGCAGTGTGTCCCACGCCCTGAACGCCTGCGTGTAGGACTGGTGTCGGGGGATTTGCTCAATCATCCTGTCGGCTATTTCCTGGAAAACGTACTGGCACATATCGATTCAACACGAATTGAACTGATCGCCTATTCTACCTCCTCAAAGGAGGATGAACTTACTGCCCGTATCAAACCATGCTTTTATGCCTGGAAATCATTAGTCGGTCGGAGTGACAAAGCTGCTGCCAGCTTGATTCACGAAGATGGCGTGCATTTGTTAATTGATCTTTCCGGTCATACGGCTAAAAACAGACTGCCGGTGTTTGCCTGGAAACCGGCACCGGTGCAAGCCAGTTGGCTGGGGTATTCAGGGACAACCGGTGTATCTCAGATTGATTACTTCCTTGGTGATCCATTTGTGGCACCAAAAGAGGAAGATAGCCACTTTACTGAACGAATCTGGCGTCTGCCGGAAAGTTACCTTTGCTTTACTCCACCTTCTGTGCCTGTTGAAATTGGGACTTTACCCGCATTGACTACTGGTCGTATTACATTTGGCTGTTTTAACAACCTGACAAAGATGGGCGATGATGTTGTAACACTTTGGTCACGTGTGCTGAATACCATAATCGGCTCCAAACTTTTTCTTCGAACCAGATATCTCAATGACTTAGTGGTACTGAAAAATACGATCAAACGATTTGCTGCGCACGGTATTGCATCCGATAGGTTAATTTTAGAAGGAAAACTTTCTACCAGGGCGGAGATGTTTGAAGCATACAACCGTGTTGATATTGCTTTGGATCCCTTTCCGTATTCGGGTACGACCACCAGCGTTGAAGGGTTGTGGATGGGCGTTCCAGTCATTACCCGTAGGGGCGATCGTTTTCTTTCTCACATCGGCGAAAGCATTGCTTCTAACGCCGGATTAGTTGACTGGATCGCCAAAAATGACGATGATTATGTGGCGAAATCTGTAATGCACACAACTGATCTGGAGCGACTATCCACCATCCGTGCTCATCTACGCCAACAGGTACTGGTCTCACCTCTTTTCGATGCTTCACGCTTTGCCCGACACTTTGAAGCGGCACTATGGGGGATGTGGGAGAAGTCGCAGAACGACCAGAGAATTACTGTTTAAAACTCAACCCATGAGAGTCAAAGAATATCAATCAAGCATTTTTTGTGCGCTGTTCGGGTATATCTGCACAACTCAACTATTCATCATTTCGGTTAATATAGGCAATTATTTCCGCGCGGTTCAAATAGGAAAATATTTCCTTATGAAGCGGCCATGTAAGAATAGATGGCCGCTTTTATTTTGAAGCATTGTCCCTTGCTAATTCATATATCCAACAATAATGATAACTTGCAGATAGTTATACGGTACTAAAAGCGGGATGGCATAGCCCTTGCTAGTAACGTTTGTAAACGAACTCCGCTGATGCAGGAGAGGTGAAAATATTAACAGTGTTTTCCCTGAAGATAAAAGGATCTGGGTGAACACTAATCGATATTCGGCATACGGATATCACGGCATATTTATGCAGCCTCGATGATCGGGCATCAAAAAATGTGGAGAAGTAAACAACCTAGAAAAGGAGAAACAAATCATGGCTATGAACGATATTTCCCTGACATCAGGAATGCGGAGCAATTTGGTACAGCTTCAGTCAACGGTGGCTCTTCTGGATCGCACACAGGAACGTCTGGCATCGGGTAAAAAGGTTAACTCGCCGCTCGATAATCCGATCAACTACTTCGCGGCACAGGGGCACTTGACCCGAGCCTCAGATATTGCGCAGTATAAAGATGGCATGGCGGAAGGCATCCAGACCATCCAAGCTGCCAATGCCGGCATTAAGGGCATTACGGGTCTGATTGAATCAGCAAAAGCGCTTGCCCAATCTGCACTTGTGGCAGATCCGAATAAGTTAGGATTCGCGGTTACCACGGCATTTGCTGTAGGTGATATAATAACCATTGGCGGTACAGGCTATCAGGCTGTACAATCGGCTAATGGTGCAGCAACTGCCACATCTACCTATCAATGGTTTGTTATCGGTGAATCAGGAATGTCTGCATCCGAAGCAAATTCTAAACTATCCATTGATGAGATGGTTGCCAATCTTACGGCAAAGATTAATTCGAATCCGGAACCAGGAAGATATGGAGAGGGTGATCTGAAGGCGACTAACGTCGGTAGCCGTATCACACTTCAGTCCAGTTCTGTCGAAAAAGCAATAACCGGTATTGACATAGTGCAGGTTACGACTGCAGGCAACTTTAATATTGATACAGAGGTCACATCCGCACGCGAGATTCTAGCGACACAGTATGTGAATCTTCTGACGCAGATAGATACCCTGGCAGGCGCCTCCGGATATAAAGGGAATAACCTTCTGACCAAAGATACCCTGGCGGTAAGTTTTGAAGGCGGATCAATTGCCGTCAAAGGGTTTAACGCGTATGCCAGCGATCTTGGCGTGAATACTACAGGATTTGCAAAATCCACCCTGGCCCCCGTAAATGGTGAAAACACTTTCTGGGCACTTGTCAGCGACATTAGGTATGACATCGCTAACATGGACAAGGGCATTGCCAAGTTGAAACAAGAGGCTTCAAATTTATCTTCGGCCCTGACCGTCATCACCATCCAGCAGGATTTCTCGACGGCTAAGATCAATCTGCTCAACAAGGGTGCGGACAATCTGACTGCGGCTGACACCAACGAAGAGGGAGCCAATATGCTCATGCTGCAGACCAGGCAGTCACTGAGTACTACGGCTTTGAGCCTGTCCGCTCAGGCATCTCAATCTGTATTGAGATTATTCCAATAGTAAGTAATCCGAAAACCATGCAGCGAAGGGGAGGAATCATTCCTCCCCTTCGCTGTTTACAAATGTGAACGGATTTGTCTATTATTGTGAAACTCCAATTCTAATTAAACTCAGATATTACAAGCGCAGTTCAGTAATATCTGCAAGTTGAATTATCCCCCTTGCGAAGCCAAGTGGGGCTATATTGTTATAAAACTTAAACTTCAAAAGTGAAGGAACCTAAATAACCTAAAG
This sequence comes from Syntrophaceae bacterium, assembly GCA_025355345.1. Lineage (GTDB taxonomy): Bacteria > Desulfobacterota > Syntrophia > Syntrophales > Smithellaceae > FEN-1160. Next base: position 11,216 of record JANXZU010000031.1, on the reverse strand, counting down.
ATCACCGTGGGGTTATCTGCGACGACTTGAAGTTGGTTAGTCGAATTATCCTACATAAGCAGGGCAAAAAAATACCCCGCAGCAAACTGCGGGGTATCCTCACCGAATCACTAAAATACTATAGGTCAAGAATGCATTGTAACTATTTTGCTGTGGCATTCCGCAAGCAGCGATTTGGTATCGTCGTTGATGCTGCCGGTTTTGACCGCTGCTTCAATCAGGGAAAAGGCCTGTTCAAACTTTTTCTGAGACATAAGTGCCCTTATCTGCTCATCGAAAAATTCCGTACAATCAAATCTTTTTTTCTTAAGTTGTTCAAAAATCTCTAGAGACCTCTCTTTTTGGCCGTCAACATAATACGCGGCCGCTACCAACACCATGGCCGGTGGATAATAAGAATTCTTCCGCAGCAGAGTTTCAAGAACATATATGGTTTTTTTAATATCCCCAACAATGAACTCACTCCCCGCATAATTCAAAGCTGCCTCCTTCATGCCCGGATCCAATTCCATCGCCCTGCGAGACGAGATGAGTGTCTCCTCATATTTTCCCAGCTTCATGTACGCATATCCGATATTCAGGAAAACCACTGAATCGTTGGGGTTAAGTTCAATAACCCTTTTCCACAATTCCACCGCGGTGACGTATTCTCCCAGCTCGGATGCCTGGATGGCAAGCTCTTTGAGCGCCTTGGTATCGCCTTTCATTTCCTCGATTTTCTTCTTCCCCAGAAGAAAATACTCTTTTCCTTTCGAGATAATTTTATCCTTGTCGAATCTTCCATAATGGTGGACGGGTATGCCTGATGGTTTAATCTCTATACCGGCTTTTTCCACGGTGGTCTCAACAAACTCATGAACGGGGTTTTGGAATTGAATCCGCTTGTCATTGACAAAAAGCCTGACCTTGTCGCTGGGGAACCAGCCTGTCCCTGCCTCCTCCAGGAGATATTTTCGATCATTGGCGATCCAGCCTTTTGAACAAACCTCATTAGTATAGTTCCTGGTAATTAGAGTATAGGCAGCGGGCTTAGAGGTTTTCTTATTCACGATTTTATCAATTGCGGGATAGTCTAAGGCAGAGATCACTTCATCGGCATCCAGGACAAGTATCCAGTTCCCGGAAGCTTTGGATAATGAAACATTCCTGGCTTCAGAAAAATCATTTGTCCACGGGAAATCGAACACCTTGGCGCCAAAGGCTCTGGCGATGTCCTTTGTCCTGTCCGTCGATCCCGTATCCACAACGATCATCTCATCAACCGCAGGCGCGGCGCTGAGAAGACAGCGCGCCAAGTGCTGTTCCTCATTTTTCACGATCATGCATAAAGATAGAGTACCCTTATTTTTGACCTTGTCTATTTCCTTTATTCCCACCTTTTGGCGTATCTCGAGTGCGGCTGCGAGCATGCCATCGTCAATACCAATATCCAGCATGGCCTGTTCAACTTCGTGCATCGCATTATCATACTTGCCCTGCTTGATGAAAATATCGATCAGGAAAAAGAGAATCCTCTTGTTTTCAGGATGAAGATATTTTGCGTCCTGAAATAACTTTTCCGCCCTACCATATTGTTCCAGTGCTGTAATCGCCGCATGGTAAAGGGTGACATTGTCTGTCAGAGTCGGCGACAGGATAAATCCCTTTTCCAGGCAATCCAGCGCCTCATCTTTCTGGTCCGAGTCACATTTCATAATGCCTAGATTCGTGTAGGGTTCGCCATAACCAGAGTCAGCTGCGATAGCTTTTTTAAAGAAATCCGCAGCCGCGTAGTAATCACCCCGCTTATAGGCGTTAATTCCCTTGAGATTTATAGCCGCGGCATTGTCTTTATCAAGTGTCAGAATACGGTCTACCAATTTTTCTGATTCTTCAATTCCTTCTGTGCAGTACGCGATAATCTCAAGACGTTTTAAGTCATCTTCCATCTCCTGGGGCATAGTTCCAACCGCCTCAAGCGCGTCTTTATTGAGCTTGGCGTCAAGAAGCATCTCGGCAAGGCGATAATAAACCGCCTTTTCAGCAGGTGCGTACTTTATTCCCTCTATGAACATGGAAATGGCCTTGTCCAACTGTCCTTTCTGTTTCAATGTCTCCGCCTTTTCGATGAAATTAAAGGCGGTAAATGTTTTCCCGAGAGTTGTATTGACATCGATGCCCAACCACTTTTCATCGTATATCTGTATATTTCCTGATATTGATGAACCGTAGTCGATTTTGTTGCCGATAAAGCTGCGGCTGCCGTAATGGTGGATGAAGACATCACCGGCAATCAGGTTTTGGTAACCGGCCAAAGTTGCCCGCAGACAGTAGTCGTCATCCTCAAAGTTGCCCGTGCCGAAACTCTCGTCAAGCAGGCCGATTTTGTCAACCAGTGTGCATCTAAATAGCATACAGAACCCAACAATTCTCCTTAAAGGGACACGACGGTGCCGGTATCTTTCCCTGAATAATTTTGCATATTCAATCATACTGGGAATTGTCTTGTAATCAGCATCGTGAACTTTCTGAGTGCCGCTGATGTTATTCGTCATGGGACCAACGATCCCCACATCCGGTGTGCTTTTAAGACATTCCAACATCCCGGAAAGCCAGTTTTCCGTGACGACTACATCGTTGTTTAAAAGCAGGATATATTCACCGGAAGCCGCTTCAATCCCCTGGTTGCAACCCTTTGCAAAACCAAGATTGTTTTTGTTTTCGATAAGCTTATAATTTTCATTCTCCTGACTAATTTTTCTTAGCCATTTCACCGTGCCATCTGTTGAGGCATTGTCAATAAAAATGATCTCATGCGGCTCGGGGGTGTACTTATTAATGCTTTCAACACACTCTCTTGTGTATTTAAGTTCGTTGAAAGTGAGCATGACTATGGATACTAGATTGGGCTTAAGGGTGGATGCCTTTTGTATAAGTTGCTTTTGCTGTAATCCAGTAGCGGAATAAGGGCGTATTTTACCAGCATTTGTCAACGTCATAGTCCCATCCTTATTTAGAATGATATCCGGCTTAATTTTGCCAAGCCATTTTTTATGCAATCGCTTAATATTTTCGGGGGCCTTGGCAAATCGTTCCGGTCCACTTTGAGATTCATGATGAATAATAACGCTTAACGGCTGATAAACAAGTTTACCTCCCTGTTTCTGAAGCTTGAAGCACAGATCAACATCCTCGTAGCCGTTCCAATATTTTTCATCGAACCTGCCCGCCTTTTCAAATGATGATTTGCGGATCAAGACACAGGCAGCAGTCAGGGCCTGATGCAGCGTAGGCTTATTTGCTTCAGGCGAGTCTGCGGGTTTACCGACATGGTTGTTTTTTGCCAGAAGAGGATCGCCGTTCTTTCTATCATCTACAATGACGATACCCGCGTGCTGTATAGTGCCATCAGGATAGAGCAACTTGCTGCCGACAGCTACAACGGAATCGTCATTATCAAGGATTTCCATGAGCGGTTCCAGCCAGCCCTGCTGTGGTTCGGTGTCGTTATTAAGGAAGAGAAGATATTCACATGAAGCGGCTTTCGCCCCCTGATTGCAGGCCTTGGCAAACCCCTCGTTCTTTTGATTGTGGATTATTTTTGTTGTGGCCGGCTGATTGGCGAGAAGCTTCTGCATTGCATCAGAAGAACCGTTATCGACTAAAATCAGTTCATAGAGGCTTTGTGGTGTGTTGGCAGCAAACGCATCCAGACATTTCTTCGTATATTCCGGTTTGTTGTAAAGCGGTATTATTATGGAGACACGGCTTAGAGCGCCGGGATACCGTGCATCTTTCTTGGAAGGTACGGACAGATTATTTTCAGACGTTGCATTCCGTGAAGAATGAAGAAAGACGATTTCCCGGTATGTCTGCAACCAGCGCTGAGCGCCCACCTTCAAGGTATTTTCTGTCATGACCTTTTGGCGTGCCTTCAGGGCGATTGATCTCCTTAGCTCTGGTTTTTTGATCAAAAGGTCTATCGCATTAAACCACTGCTGCGGGTCGTTCCCTGCCAAAAGCCCGGTCGCACCATGCTCTATGCAGCTATTGTATGGTGGCAGATCGGCATATACCCCGGCAATGCCGCAGGATGAGTATTCCAACCATTTTATGTTGCTCTTGCAGCGGTTGAAAGGATTATCCTCCAGCGGTGCCAGCATGATATCGATAGGTGTTTCCTGCAACTTCCTGGCATAAGCTTCAAAAGTCGTATCGAATTCAATATAGGAAAATCCAGGGAGACTTGATATACTTTCGGTTTTACATCCCATGAAGGTAAACGCCACCTTGTTCCCATGAAGTGCTGCTATCCGGCCAAGAACCTCTTCCAGCAGTACCAGATCGGCTGTATGGGTGATAGTGCCGGCATAACCGATAACAACCGGCCCGGAAGACGGCGGCGATGTTTTACACCAAAGATCACTGTCGAGCAAATTTGGAAGTATATAAATAGTATCATTGTATGAGGAAAAATGTTTTCTGAGTTCCTCAGTAGTGACGGTAACTGCCGAGCATTTTCTGATGAACGCGTAGATAGTTGGTACGCTTGGCATTCCCCATTCATAACTCGGATTTGTTGGTGGAAGTTGGGTGAGTAGATCATCGATCTCAAAGATGATGGGTTTACCGAGCGAGAATAGATTGTCGAGGAAGCCTGAAATTTCCGGTCGAGGGAAAAAACGTTGGACGATAATTATGTCGGCATCTTCCGCGACTCCAGGTATGATCTGAAAAGCATTTTCCGTGCGCTCAACGCCCCAGGATAATTCAACTTCATCAGTAAGTGCCTTGAGGGGCGCGTGAATACGATAATGGCCGCAAGCATGTTCTTTTAAATCAAAGGAAAAAACAGCGACTCCAATTTTTTTCGAGCTTTGGATTAAGCGGTGCCGATGAGAAGTGCCTGTTTGTTGCGCATCTGACGCAACCTTAGTTTCAGGTATAGGTTGCTGCTGCAACCCCCGTGACTGCATAAGGGCTGAATACTTTTCAAGAAGAAAACTGGTATCGTCTGCAATGGTCATGACAGGAATGGCTTTGCCATTCAGTACCTGTAATGCGTCACTGTCTGATATGAATTGCTGAAGCAGCCGTGTTAGGTCTGTCTGATCAAGGGGATCAAAAAGAATCCCGTTGACGCCATTATGTACTATTTCAGGTATACCCCCAACCCGTGCCGCCAGGGCAGGTATGCCGACACTCAATGCCTCCCGTACGGTAAGGCAATAGCTTTCTATCAGGGACGGCGCCACCAGGACATCCATGCGGGAAAGGATTTCGGGCAACTGTTCGGGGGTGTAACTCCCGTGATAAACTATCCGCGGATCATGAATGCTGTCTTTTAACATCTTGATATTGAAAGCTTCTCCACCGCCATAAATATCAAGTCGGGCCTCTCCTCCCGTTGCGGCAAATGCCTCAACCAGTCGCATGACATTTTTCACCGGATGGATCGTGCCCATATAGCCAAATCTAAGCCCCACCTCGGACGTTGAGCGCTGGACGTCAAATTTTCCGATGCCGAGAGGGGCAACCGCTATCCTGCCACCACCAAAGCCATATCGTTCGAAAATGTCTGCTACAAATCTGGATGGCGCAAAAAGCAGATCAACTTCTAATAAAAGATTGCGTACATATTCCTGGCGAACTGTGATGACCTGTTCGAAGTCAGCGTGACTGATGCCGGGATACCATGCTGCAACCAACAAACAATTTGCGCATTTTGCAGGATTTTCGGGGCCAGTACAGACTGAGGAGGTGTTTTCCATAAAGAGTTGTGCCCGTGGGCAAATAAACCAGAAGTCATGTAGAGTTATGGCGACAGGAAGAGCCGCCTTCTTGGCGACCGAAATCATTGACAGGGACAGGTTGTAAAATAAGTGGTGAAAATGGACTAAGTCAAAGGTGTGCGACCTTAGAAAACTATCAAATGCGGTATCTAAATCACGAGAGGAAACGTTAGTAAATAAATTCCCTCGTGGGACATGGAATTTAGCCAATGTTAGACCGTCGAAGGTATCGGAAGTGATTGAGTACGCTTGCTCTGACGAATCTGTGGAAGGATAAAGTACCGTAACTCTAATTTCTCGCGAAGTCATTTCTTTGGCAAGATTTTGAGTATACACCTCTACCCCACCGACATCTGTCGGTGGAAAACCGTGTAAGACGAACAGGATGTTTATCCTCCGACGACCGGATAAAAGCCGGTTATACTTGGGCAGATACTCCCGCTGGATCCGCGCAGCTTCAATAAGTGGCGCATCACCCTTGCGGGACACTGTACCCTCGTTTTGCCAATATAGACCCAAAAGTTCGGGCACGTGAACGAAGTCGTGGTTCAAGGCAAGCCTCAGCCAGAACTCGTAGTCCGCAGCGCACCGGTAGTTCACGTCAAAATAACCCGCCGCGACATGTACCGATTTGCGCCAGACTGGGTGAGGGCCAACGAAGCAGGACTCCAGCAGCTTTGTGCGGTCGAAATCAGGCCACCGCAAATAGTCATGTGGTGTGCATCGTTCAAAGGTCTCGTTCTCCTGGAGAGTGATGATGGAGTCACCGTAGGCCAGAACCTTATCAGGGTTTTCGCAGAGAGCTCGCACGAGCACCTCGATACAGTCCTTGCGCAGACGATCGTCGGTGTTAGCGTTGGTGATGAATTCTCCACTCGCCATGGCGATTCCACGGTTCCATGCCTGATAGACCGTTTCCCTTTCTTCTGTCCTCAGGTATCTGATGTTATGGTACTTTGCCATGTATTCCCGAACAATGGCACCCTCGTTTTCCGAGGAATTGCTATCGATGACGATGATCTCTATACGGTCAGCCAATGTCTGGTTCAAAAGGTCATCCAGTTTCCCCCGCATGAACTTTTCACTATTGTAGGCTGAGACGATGGCAGAGACGAGATAGCCTTCTGAGTTATTGACAGCCTCAATCATGCTAGCATCAGCCTGCTCATCCGTTATTACCTTGTCTTGATTGTTTAGAAGATCAATGATTTTCAAGGCATCTTTATTTTCAGGGTCAATTACAAAAACTCTATTGCAGAAGATCCTTGCCTCCTTAGCTTTCCCCACAATAACGCAAAATTTACCTATCGCAAGAAGTGCCTCAATATCATCGGGATGTGCAGACTGTACCTTGATGTAAATCCGGATAGCCTCTTCGGTACGGCCCAATTCGACAAAATATAAATCGGCGATGTTTTTCTGGAAGTTAATATTATCTGGATTAAGCGCTACTGCCCTCTCGTAATAAGTCAGCGCCTTTTCCTTATCCCCTTTATTGTAATAAATAACGCCAAGATCATTATGCGCAAGGGCGCAATTAGGGTACACTTCAAGGAGCTTTTCCAGTTCGCTTATGGCTAAATCAAAATTGCCAGATGTTATATACTCTTGGGAAATCTGGTACAGCTCATTTGCAGTTTTTGGTACTGATGGGACAACACCTATCGGGATGATTTCAACGGTATTGATATCCAAATACTCATTAAACCATTGCCATTTAGGTTGCTGCAATCTACCTTCCCATAATGAAGTCCCCTGAACAAACACACGAGGCTTTTCTGATTTTTTCTCAAGAGTTTGCCGAACAGCTTCAGCGATAACCTTATGATTTATGTCCCTTATACAGTGGACTCGATCGTATCTGCATTTCCAGTTACAGTTGTAGCATTCCAACGGCAGGCAGACGATGGAAGTTAATGGTGAATAGGGCATGAACCGACCAAAATGGCCACCACCGAGAAGAATGACATTTGGGGTTCCAACAGCGCAAGCCATGTGAGCAAGTCCGGTTTCAGCGCCTACGGCCAATCTGCAGTGCTTTAAAATCGCTGCCGTCTGCCGAAGAGTTGTCTTACCACTGAGGTTTATTGCGCGAACACCTGTCGCATTAAGGTTTTGGATATTTATTTCTGAATCATCGGAACCTCCGAGACCTATGACAGATAAGCCGTATTTCTTGCAAATACCTGATATGGCAATCCCATAACTTTGATAAATCCGCACGTCATGCAGAGTACCTGCAAACATGCACATCGTGATCTTTGGATCAAGATTGTTGTCCTTGAAGAACTTCTCTGCAAATTCCTCATCTTCAGGCTTAAACCAGATTGCCGGCTCAAGTTTTGACACAGATATGCCAATGCCTTCAAGAAAATCTCGATGCCTCTCAAGTTCCGGCTTATGTGTTTCATTATCCTTTATAACCTTAGTATAAAGTTTATTATTGCAATCTCGCACATCAGCCGAAATATTACACAGATTACCATTAAAGGTCACTCTTGTCCGGGCACCGCTATTGATTGCGAACAGGTCATAAAGAGGATCGCGGGAATAGAGGGAGTTCAACACCAGTCCAGCATCCACTGCGCAAAGTTTTTGTACGAAAATATTTCTGTATGCTTCGTCGTCAAGGCTCTTCTGTCTGTTAAAACTAATCACTGAATCGACGAATGGCGAAGGTTCATAGAGTTCAGCAATATGGTCCTGACAAACAACTGTTATCTTGGCATATTGGTATTTTGCCTTGATATAGGGCAGCATTGAAGATGCAAGAATATTATCTCCGATGGAATCTCCTCTAACCCAGAGCATGTTCTTGATGTCGGCAACGAAATCATTTGCGGGTGTGAATTTGGCGATACAAAACCCGAATTTTTCCCGGGAGCTGGTCAGCAACTGAAAACGTGGATCACTTTGGATTTGTTTGAAGCTTCGATTATGCTTGACATGATGGATGTCATCAAGAACTACGTAACATTCGCCCTTCAGACGCTCAGTCATGTAGTTGAATTCCACACTCCCCATGTGCCCGGCGCTGTCGAGCAGTATCAGGTCAGGACGACTTCCAAACTTTTCCAGACAAGTGCCGAGAAGATCTTCAGGAATATCGGGGAAGTCTGTTTCACGGCAATAAAGTGCAACGCGGTTTTGTTCTTGGTGATCGACAAAGATATCATCATCTACAATGTTGCGCACCGTATCATCATAGATTTTTTCAATGGATGGGAGGACAGCACGTGGTACCGACAGACCAAGTAACGACTTGACAAACGGCAGCAACCCCGCCTGGCCAAGATTAGACAAAGCCTGCTGATGATGATTCGGATTGCATTCAATTGAATAGAATGTTGTGCCAACAAGCCCGGCATCCCGAAGCGCGGTGGCAATAATTCGCGTCGTACCTGTTCCAATGTAGGTACCGGTTTCAATAATAGCACGGGGCTTGACAGAGATAACAAGATCGCGCAGACAATTTTCGAATTCTGACCCTTCTTGGATTTTGGTAAGGTCCTTTCCCGCGGCCTCTTCCCCGGCGATTTTTACTTTTGCTTTGCTGGGGCATGATAATGTGGGCGTGGTATAAGATTGTATGGGGGGGGTAGATTTCCCGCCATGTTCGACTTGCAGTTTCTGCTCTATGTAATTAACGGTGTCGGACATAAGATTTGTCAGATTCTGAAAATCCGGACGGGCGAACATGGATGTGATTGATTCGTTGAACATATCCAGGGTGCCCCTATATCGCAGAAGGCACATGGTAAATAAAGACAACTTGAGAAGTGTCTTGTCGAACTGATCAGTTACCCGCTCGGAGATGCTCATATATGCATCTATCTGCTTCAGAAAGGCCATTACGCCTTCGGTTTCATCTGGAAAATGTTTTTTAATATAGACTTCACTGTTTCCCCAATCATTGGCCATGCGTAAGAAGAAAAGAGGTTCATCTATAAGCGCAAAAGAGCCTATTACGGCCAATTCCGTAAGCATTACATGATCATTCCCAATGACAATATGCCTTCTCACTGATTTATATGCAGAAAGACGATAAATTCCATAAAATTGATAATTTTCAATTAAGCCATAGGCAACGACCAGGCTCCTTGAGAAGCTATCCATTCCGCGAGTGTCAAATACGCCCGGGATATCTCCAATGATCTTGTCATCTTTAATCCAAGATGCACGGGGATAAGCAAGCACTACATGAGGATCGGCTTCCAGTGCTGAAAGGCATTTTTCAATAAACGCAGGGTCATAAAAATCGTGCCCGGCTGCAAACATATAATATATGGTTTCGATCCTGTCTGTCATTTTAAATAAGATATTAGGATCGTTTTGTTCAAGATGTATTACTGTTATGCGATTGTCCTGTTTTGCAAAATTATCTACGATAGCTCCGGTAGAATCATCAGCACCATTTTCAATTATTGTCATGATGAAATTAGAATATGTCTGACAAAGCAATGAATTTAATACAGTTGATATATGCTTTTCTTCATTTCTGACAATCATAAGAATAGTGAGGATTGGTTGTTTTGTCGACATTTGACACTCCTGCTTTAATCTCATAGGGTTTAATTCTACACGGCTTGCCTCTATTCATCATCAAGTGCGAGATAAATTTCAGTTGTAATTCATAAGTTGAAATTAGATGCCAGATCCGGTTCAGCATGATACCTAATCCCACGCTGCCCTACAGATGGGTAGTTCATGGATGCGATTACCCAGTTAGTTGGATCATTATGGCACATTAATTAACCCGCTTTAAGTATCCATCCGGTGCAACGGTAATGAGAAGTTTGTTTTCTATCATTTTATCGATCTCGAAATGGAGGGGGGCGCCGTTAGCACCATTTCGGCCTTCTTCCTTCAGGCGGCGCAGGTATTCCCAGACGGCAGTTTTCGGGTTGTTTCCTTTGCCCCACGGGCGGTCGGAAGAAATATAGTCAGATGCGTCTTCTACTATGGCATCGAACACAACGCAGTAGCTGTCTGTAGAAACCAGGGGAGCGTAGGCTTCCAGTTCGGCAAGCACGTGCTCATGGGTGTGGTTGGAATCGAGGCAAACAATAATGCGATCGTAGCTCTTGGCGTATTCATATACTTGGGCGATGATATCAGGGGCGATGCTGGAGCCCTGGATCATTTTAATTTTATGTGCCAGCGGATGTGCTTCAATGGCTGCCCGATTGTGGGCGCGGATATCGATATCCAGTCCCAACACCCGGCGGCGGCTGGCTGCGGGATCCAGCGTCTTACGCGACTCTACGGCATCGCAGTAGTCGAGCAGCGCCAGCATTGAGGCACTGAGAGCTTTGCACAACTCGTTTGTTTATTTCTTTCCATTACCTGTTCTTTTCTTGTTTTATCTTTTGATGTGCCGGTAAATTTCCTAGTTATTCAAAGCTAATATATTGATATTATTAATAATATAGCTTGACATCGTCA
>JANXZU010000030.1 GCA_025355345.1 Syntrophaceae bacterium | reverse complement strand
CAAAGTGTGCTGAAACTTGCTGGTCGAATTATCCCGCTTAAGCGGGATTGATTTATTTGCCTTTATGCTACTGGAAGTATCGTGCCAAAAAACAAACCATCAGTTATTATCATTATAACTATACGACTATATTAGATAATTATTGTGCAAAGTCGTTAAGGTCTTCCGGATAATACTCTCTTCAGGCTCTCCGTTTTTCATGGAATGTTAAAGTTTGTTTAACGAAATGTGAAAACAAATATTCACCCGTTCGCTGAAACGGGATTAAAACAAGTCCCTGCTCTATTCAAAATAGATATGATTTTCCCAATTTGGCATTGACAAATTATTTTTGAAAGGGTTAACTACAATAAATATTTGATTTTGCAAATATCCCATGCCAACTGAAAAGAATTATTAATGATAGCAGACAACAAACAAGATTTATCTAAACACTATGAGATATCTTTTGAAAAAAAGAATGATAATCTTTTGATTAATCTCAAAGGTAAGTTTGGATTAAAAAACCTGAAACTTTTCACAAGTGAAATTACAAAGTCTATTCGTAAGCAAACCCCAGAAAAGATCAATATAGATTTCTCGGGCATATCATATCTGGACAGCGCGGCGGCACTGGCAATAATTCAAATCCAGAAAGATGCAGCTAAGAAAAAAATAGATTGTTTCTTGATAAATTTAAATGATGAAGCAAAGGGTATCTTCAGCGTCATTCACGGACAAGCACTTGATCAGGCATCTTTTAAAACGGCAAAGTTCGAAGATAACTTCTTGATCCAGATAGGACAGGCAGCACAGGATATTGCCAATGATATTTTCAATTTTATAACTTTTGTCGGAGAGCTGCTATCAGCCGTTGTTTACTCTATTTTGCATCCTAAATCCCTGAGAATTAAAGATATACTTTTCTACATGCAGCGTGCTGGAGTTGACGGCCTGCCGATTGTCGCCTTGATCAGCATGCTAATCGGACTGATCATTGCCTTCATGTCTTTTTTGCAATTCAGGCAAATAGGTGCAAACATTTATGTCCCTTCACTGGTTAGCTTCGCGATGGTCAAGGAATTGGGGCCAATTATGACAGCTATTCTGGTGGCCGGCCGTTCCGGTTCAGCCTTTGCGGCGGAAATCGGCACAATGGTAGTAAATGAAGAAGTTGATGCACTAAAGACCATGGGCTTCGATCCGATCAGATTTCTTGCTGTACCCAAAGTATTGGCAACAATAATAGTTGTTCCAATTTTAACAATCTTTTCTGATTTTTTCGGCGTTATGGGTGGACTTATTGTTGGATTAACCGGCCTTGACCTTACTGTACATACATATTTAACACAGTCATTAAAAACCATTAAAGTTTTTGATATCGTCACAAGCCTTATTAAGGCAGCGGTCTTTGCCGGACTTATTGCCGGAATTGGCTGTCAAAGAGGATTTCAGGTGCAATCAGGTGCGCAAGATGTCGGGAAATATACTACATCGGCCGTTGTATCCGCAATTTTTCTTATTGTCGTGGCCGATTCAATTTTTGCGGTTACTTTCTATTATATCCAGTAAGGGGGCTTTATTGCATTCACCTGATAGCAAATCAATAATTGTTGTGGAAAACCTTGCCGCCAGTTTTGGCAGTAATATTGTATTGGAAAGCGTTAGCTTTCAGGTGTATAAAGGAGAAAAATTAGTTATTGTCGGCCAAAGCGGTTGTGGCAAATCGACTCTTTTGAGAATTATGATCGGTCTGCAAAAGCCATCTTCCGGTAAAGTTTTATTTCAAGGGGACGATATTACTGAAGCAGAGGAAAAAGACCTGAATAATTACCGGCAAAATATCGGTGTGCTTTTTCAATCGAGTGCTTTATTCAGTTCTATGACATTGAAAGAAAATATTGCACTGCCCTTGCGGGAATATACAAATCTCGATTCCGCAACGATAAATATGATTATTAAAATGAAACTGGGCATGGTGAACTTGGCGGGATATGAAAACCACTACCCTTCGGAACTTTCCGGCGGCATGAAAAAGAGGGCTGGCATTGCCCGGGCCATGGCACTTGACCCTATTGTACTTTTTTTTGATGAGCTGTCTGCAGGACTTGATCCTGTTACAGCCGTTGAGTTGGACGAGCTGATCATAAAAACTAATGAAGCTTTAGGAACAACTATGGTAATTGTAACTCATGAGTTGGAGTCAATTTATAAGATTGCCGATAGAGTAATAATGTTGGATAAAACAGCAAAAGGCATCATCGCCGAAGGACAACCATGGGAATTGAAAGGAAAATCAACAGATCCCCGGGTGGGCAGTTTCTTCCTCAGGCAGATGATCAACCCTGATCTCCAGGATGGATTTTATGTCAAATAGAAGTTCAAAATTTTTAATTGGCCTCTTTGTTATTACCGGTCTCATGATCTGCGTTGTGATCATAATCTGGGTAGGTGCGGCTGACCTTTTTATGAAAGGTTCAACCTATGTTACATATTTTGACGAATCGGTTCAAGGTCTGCAAGCGGATTCCGCGGTTAAATACCGCGGTGTTGAAATAGGGAAAGTAGAAAGCATCAAGGTTGCGCCTGATTACCGGTTGATTGAAGTCGCTATGAAAATAGACTTATCTGCTGATTTGCAGCATAACACTACCGCTCAACTGAGAACGCTTGGCATTACAGGCATCGTTTTCATTGAACTCGACCGTTTAAAAAAGAATGACAGTTACACCCCCCCCATAATTACTTTTAAAACGGTTCATCCGGTGATCCCTTCGCGACCTTCTGACATCAGCCTATTTTTATCGGATACAAACGCTATAATGCAAAACATCAAGGAAATTGATCTCAAGGGTATATCCAGTCAGTTGAAAAATACAACAAAAGCAATTGAAACATTTTTCGCCGGAAAAAACACTACTAATGTAATGGCCAACATTGAATCAACATCGGCAAATCTGGATAAATCAGTGGAAAATTTTCGTATGACCTCGGAAAACTTGTATATACTTTCAGAAAGATTGAATAATAACCCTTCGGAATTGTTCTTTGACCGGCCAGTGCCACAGAAAAAAATTATGGAATGACAGAGGAAACGATATGGAAAAATCTCTAACATCAACAAATAATAAAAGACAAATTCTTTATGTCTTTTTACTTTTTTTTATCTTTTGCTCCTTTGTCCTTCAAGGTTGTGCAAATAGCGGGAAACCACATTACGAGGTTGAAAATTACCTTTTAGACTATATTGCTCCCACCTTCGAAAATAAAGCTAAACTGGACACAACAATTCGGATTTACCGATTTACAATTGCCTCTGCCTATAACACCCAAAACATGATTTTCCGTACAAATAATCATTCTGTAGATTTTTTTAATTATAACCGCTGGGCGGTAAACCCTGCCGACATGACATCCGATATTTTATTGAGAGACATGCAGGAAAGCGGGCTTTTCCGCGGAGTGTTTTCCCGCTATACTGTGGAAGACACTCGCTTCCTTATTCAAGGTGGAATTAATGATTTTTTCTTACGGATAGGCGATACAGGTAAGGTTGCTGTTATAAGCATGGAAATAACTCTAAAAGATTCTCTGCGACAGGAAGCGACAAACCGTATAGTTTTTCAAAAAAAATACAGCCGCGAAGAATTACTGACCGATCCATCACCTAATGGCTACTGTCAGGCGATGAGCAAAGCGCTAAAGAATCTTTCACAGCAAATTACCACTGATGTTTATGAAGCGATTAAAACATCCAAAAAATAGTTTTATTCTGTCGTTTAATTAATATAAGAAAGCTATCTTCTTACAAATCCTAAACCAGCTTTATAGACAAGCTGTTCTTTTAAAAACACTAATCATTTCATCATGGATCAAACCATTGGAAATCAATACATTGGGCGAAGCAATATTCCACTTGCAGCCATTCATATCCGAAATAACCCCTCCTGACTCTTCCACCATCAGGCAGCCGGCAGCCATATCCCACGGCATAAGTTTTAATTCCCAAAAACCATCAAACCTGCCAGCGGCAAGATAAGCAATATCCAAAGCGGCCGCTCCGGCACGGCGAATGGCTTGTGCCTCCATTGCCATCAGATTAAAATGATCAAGATTGTTATCTTTGCTCACGCGAATATCATAAGGAAAACCGGTTGCCAAAAGACTACGGGAAAGTGTTGCCGTCTTCGAAACCTTCAATTTTTTGCCGTTTAAATAAGCGCCCTTTCCACGCTGGGCAACAAACATGTCTTTCCGCAAAGGATCATAAATTACACCAAGAACAATTACACCATCATTTTCCAAAGCGATGGAAACACAAAAAACAGGATAACCGTGAGCGTAATTTGTTGTCCCATCCAGTGGATCAATGATCCATCGCAGCTTCGCTTGCGAATTTTGCTCAGGTGATTCTTCCGATAAAATTCCATGGTCAGAAAAGCTGCTGGAAATTGCAGCAATAATCAAATCTTCGGACATTTTATCTGCCTCAGTAACCAGATTGATCTCCCCCTTATATTGAATTTCATGCGTAGAATTAAACTTTCTCTTAAGAACGTTACCAGCTTCTCGAGCCAAATTTATAGCAAAATCCTTCAACCCATTCATAAAATAATCTCCTGCATATGTTTTGAAAAAAACAGATGTTAATTATTAAATCATTAATCAAAGATAATTGTAAGCCTAATCTTAAAAGTTGCGCAACAGAAAGATTAATGTTAAAGGAAAGTAAAGTAAATCTTATTATAAGTGATATATTTATGAATGAAGATAAAATCAATAATGCTTTTCACTCTCTGAAAGAAAAGAGAGAAGCTTTAGGTCTTACGCTGAAGGATATATTCCAACGCACGAGAATAACCGCCGTTAATCTTGAAGCCATTGAAAATGGTAAATTACATCTATTACCTGTACCAATCTACACAAGAAACTTCATCAAAACTTATGCTCGCGCTTTGGGTATTGATAGTAAGCCGATTCTTGATGCCTACGAAGGCCACCTTAACTCTCTCCAAATAGCACAAACTCCATCACCGGAAAATGTACAGAATAAAATTTCTTTTCTGACCACAATCAGCCAGTATAAAGTTTACTTATTGGTTGCAACCGTTTTAATTTTTATTGTTATTGTGTCAATATTTATTTCCTCACAATATCAGTTGGCAAATGATATCAATAAAGACTCCTCAATAAAAATAGCAGCTGTTGACCCGGAAAATAAAACAGATAATATATCCCCGCCACTCCAAGCAACAGGAAATGGAAGTGAGCAGGCAAAAACTAGTCCCACACCTGTCTCAAATGAAACAAGTAAAATTAAACAAATTCCGGCACAATCAAATGCTCTTAAACAAGAAAGCGGCGCAAAGCAGCCAAACGCTCCCAGCGTTCAAAAAACACGGACATCAACAGAAAGCGGAGAGGGCAGCCTTCTAATTATTAAAGCCACTGAAGAAACATGGCTAAGAATCAAAGCCGACCAAAATCCATCCTATCAAATTTTATTGAAGCCTGGAGAAAAATTTGAGCGCAAGGCAGCAAGTCTGGAAATGGACATTGGTAATGCCGGCGGAATTCAAATACAATTTAAAGGTAAAAACATTGAGAATATAGGCAAGTCCGGAGAGGTTATCCACTTGCAACTGCCTTAATTTAAAGAATTAAATTTTACGAGGGAATATTATGTTTGGAATTGGTATGCAGGAACTCCTGATAATATTGGTAATTATCCTGATTATTTTTGGAGCCGGTAAGCTGCCGGAAATTGGTTCTGCTCTGGGCAAAGGAATCAATAATTTTAAAAAATCGATAAATGAGAACAAAGAAATCGCTAATCAAACGGCTAAAAAAGAAGATGAGAAAAAATAGATTGGATGACGGAAAGAATTGGCGTTATCAGGGATCATAGATAAAGAGGCAGTGTCAGTAATGACACTGCCTCTTTTGCAAATATATTTTGTTGCGGACTTTTTCAAAACAATGCGTAACTTCAGGCTAAAATGGCACATCCTCCATTGGCGCGTTGCTGCTGGATGAGCTGGAATGAGTTGAATCGGGTGATGATTCCTCCGTTTTGTTTTGACCTTTAGAATCAAGCATTTGCATATTATTTGCGACTATTTCCGTGGTATATCGCTTGACGCCCTCTTTGTCATCCCACGAACGTGTTTGAATGCGGCCTTCAATAAAAATAAGCTTTCCTTTGACCAGATAATTCCCGCATATTTCGGCTAATTTTCCAAAGGTAACTATTTTGTGCCACTCCGTTTTTTGAACTTTTTCTCCATTTTTATCTTTCCACTGTTCGTCCGTGGCCAAACTGAAGCTAGTAACCATTGCGCCATCTGGTGTATAACGAACTTCTGGATCTTTACCCAACCTGCCGACCAACATCGCTTTGTTTATCATTTCGCCCCCCTCATATTTTATATCTTTAGCTATAATACATAACATAGCCACCTGTGGCAAATTAATTTTTAAAACCTCGTTATCACTTGAAATCGAAATGGTATAGCTTTCTGTGCCACAGCCTAATTGCCACAATCATGCTTGACTAATTGGCAAAATAAATATAGTCAAGTGAACTTTTATAAAAGCGGAGAAATTATGGAAGATAATGACCTTTTGAAGGTTCGCCTGGAAAAAATCGCGGCCTTAAAATCAGCTGGGATTGATTTGTATCCCAATGATGTCCGTCCCAAAAACACAACTGCGGAAATATTGGCTGAGTTTGGTAATTCCGAAGCCGAATCTTTGGCTGAGCTTACACAGCCATTTTCCATAGCAGGACGTTTAATGGCCGTACGTAATTTTGGCAAGGCGGCATTTGTCAAAATCCAAGACCGGAAAGGTCAGATCCAAAGTTACATAGCGAAAGATATTCTTAGCGAAAATGCATTTTTTGTATTCAAAAAACTGGATATAGGTGATATTGTTTACATTTCAGGGAAACTTTTCCGCACTAAGACCAATGAATTGACCATTGAAGCGCATGATTTACGGCTCTTGTCAAAATCTCTGCACCCGCTTCCGGAAAAGTGGCATGGCCTGACTGACGTGGAAACAAGATACCGTCAAAGGCACCTTGATTTAATAGCAAGCCCGGCAGTTAAAGAAATTTTTTACAGAAGGAGCCGTATTATCCAACTCATCCGACAATTCATGGATAAGCAGGATTTTCTGGAAGTTGAAACACCGATGATGCAGCCACGCGCCGGCGGCGCTGTAGCACGTCCCTTTAAAACCCATCATAATTCTTTAGATATGGACTTATACTTACGCATTGCGCCGGAACTTTATTTAAAACGACTTGTTACCGGTGGAATGGAAAGAGTCTATGAAATTAACCGGAACTTTCGCAACGAGGGCATTTCCACTTTTCATAATCCAGAATTTACAATGTTAGAATTTTACAGAAGTTACGCAACTTATGAAGATTTGATGTCTTATACTGAAGAGTTGTTTGCTTTTATCGCCAGTAATATTTTCGGATCTCTTAAATTTACTTATCAGGAGACAGAAATTGATTTAACACCACCCTGGCGGCGCATATCTGTAAAAGATGCCCTTTTGCAAATGGCCGGAATGGATAAATCTGCGCTAGAAAATCACACCCGAGCATTAGCGTTCGCCAGAGGCGTTGGGTGCGATGTCAAAGACACCGATCCTTTAGGAAAAGTTCTAATGGCTATTTTTGATCAAGTCGTGGAAAAAAAGCTTATCCAACCTACATTTGTGATAGATTATCCGGTAGCTGTATCACCTCTTTCGCGCAGATCAAACACAGATCCGAATATTGTAGATCGATTTGAATTATATATTTACGGCCGGGAAATTGCCAACGCTTTCTCTGAATTGAATGACCCAGCCGATCAAAGAGAAAGATTTCTACAACAGCTAAAAGAAAGAGAAACCGGTGATGACGAGGCTCACGAAATGGACGAAGACTATATCCACGCACTGGAATATGGTATGCCACCCACAGCCGGAGAAGGTATCGGTATTGACCGCCTGGTAATGCTTTTTACCGATTCAGCTTCCATTCGAGATGTCATTTTATTCCCGCTGCTTCGCACCAAACAGGACTGCGGCGGCTCTAGCAATAATTAATTTACACTTCAATCAGGAATATTATTAATGCCTTACGAATTTTTTATAAGCCAACGTTATTTAAAAGCGAAACGCAAGCAGGTATTTGTTTCGATTATTACTCTCATCTCAATTTTTGGTATTTTCCTAGGGGTGGCAGCCTTAATCATTGTGCTTGCCGTTATGAATGGTTTTGAAGAAGATTTGCGCTCCAAAATCTTGGGAATTAAATCTCATATTGAATTGACAACTGACATCATGGGACCGATGAAAAATTATCAAAAAGTTCGCGAAAGCATTGCCCCAACAGAAGGTGTTGTCGCCACTACTCCATATATTTACAGTCAGGCTATGATCCGTAACAACAACGGTGTGACTGGCGTAATCATCCGTGGTTTGGATACCCAAAGTGCTTTTAAGGTTATTAACTTAGGAAAAATCAGGGAAGGCAATATTGAACATTTAAACAAAATTCCGCCCGAAATATCAAAATCTTATAAAAACGAAGATAAGCAATCAGAAGGAATTGTCATTGGCAAAGAAATGGCCAGGAATCTCGGTATTTATCTTCACGATACCATCACGATAATCTCGCCTGTCGGTATTTCTACCCCTATGGGAATGATGCCACGCATGAAAAAATTCACCGTCGTGGGAATTTTTGAATCCGGATTCTATGAGTACGATTCCACTCTGGCCTATTTGTCTTTGCGTAATTGTCAGGATTTTCTGCAAATGGGAGATGCAGTCACGGGAATTGACATTAAAGTAGCGGATATTTATAAGGCGGATAGAATTGCCCGAAAAATTCAAAGCCAACTGGGATTCCCATTTTTGGCGCACAACTGGATGCAGATGAACAAAAACCTATTTTCCGCCCTGAAACTGGAGAAACGCGTTATGTTCATTATTTTGAGTTTAATCGTCCTTGTTGCTGCCTTCAATATAATCAGTGCCTTAATTATGATTGTTATGGAAAAAAATAAAGATATCGCGATTTTAAAATCCATGGGGGCAACTTCCAAAACAATTATGAAAATATTTATCTATCAGGGTCTGATAGTCGGTGTTATTGGTACTTTCCTGGGATGCGTCGGGGGGCTGGCCGTAGCTTTAAATTTACAGAAAATATCACTTTTCGTTGAAAAAGTTTTCCACTTCAAGATTTTACCCGGCGATGTTTATTATTTAAGCGAACTTCCGTCAAAGATAAATTATTCAGACGTAGTTATCATTGTTATTGGTACAATGGTTATTTGTTTTTTATCAACAATTTATCCGTCTCTCAAGGCTTCGCGTCTGGATCCTGCGGAAGCATTAAGATACGAATAAAACCCTGATCAAGAATATAAAAGATGATTATACTTGCAAATTTATCTAAAACTTTTTTAAAAGACGGCAATAAAATTGAGGTTTTGCGCGGCTTGGACTTGGAAATTAAAAAGGGCGAATCCTTGGCGATTCTGGGTGTTTCCGGCTCCGGTAAAAGTACCCTTATTCATATTTTAGGCACTCTGGATCACCCCACGAGTGGAAACATCTCTATAAATGGAATGAGCGTTTTCGATTGGGATGAAAAGAAAATGGCCAGGTTTCGCAATTCTAATATTGGTTTCGTTTTTCAATTCAATAATTTGCTGCCTGAATTCAATGCCTTGGAAAACACCATGATGCCTGCGTTAATCAGCGGTATGCCCAAGAAACTGGCGGCACAAAAAGCATACAAGCTACTTGAAGAAGTTGGATTAGATAATCGCGTTCGGCATAAACCCGGGGAACTATCCGGCGGTGAACAACAACGAGTGGCTATCGCCCGTGCCCTGATAATGGAACCGGAATTATTGCTTGCCGACGAACCTACAGGAAATCTTGACACGGAGACAGGAAAAAAGATAGAAGACATCCTGGTTAATTTAAATGCAACAAAAAAAATTACTCTTATCGTTGTAACACATAACAAATTATTGTCAGAAAGGATGTCCAGAAAGATCGGACTACGAGATGGAAAAATTTATGATTATAAATAAAACAATTAGATATACCTGCTTAACTTTATTTTTTTTAACAATTGCGTTCCTATCCGTGGCTCATTCTCAGGAAGTTAAGAAACTTGCCATACTGCCCTTTGAAATAAACAGCAAAGGCAATAGCGCTACTATCAAGGATTCACTATATAAAGGTTTAATTGAGGAATTGAAAAGGGAAAAACTTGTTGAAGTTATTCCGGTGGACACCTACCTTCGAGGCAATGTCAAATTTGACAAGAGACAAGCAATCGCAATCGGGAAAAAAATGGGTGCCGATTTTGTTGTTTTCGGCAACTTGACCCAGTTGGGAGAAAATTTAAGTTTCGATGCCCAAATTATTGCTCTACCAAAAGAAATTACGTTATCCGGCGTTTCTGTTCAAGGCAAGGGAGTGGCGGATATTGGTGCGATGGCAACAAAGCTAAAGATTGAGATTCTTACTCGTGCGGGATTAATTCAAAAAATAGTGAAAGTTGAAATTAAAGGAAACCGGAAAGTTGACGCTTCGGCCATCCTCCAGCAGATCAAGAGCAAAGCGGGCAAGCCTTTCTGGGAAACAGATATCAGCGCTGATATTAAAGCTGTTTTCAAAATGGGCTTTTTCCTGGACGTAACTGCTGAAGCGACATCGACATCCGAAGGGAAAGAGGTTACCTTTACGGTGCAGGAAAAAGGATTAATTTCAGACATCCGGATTAATGGCAACAAAGCTTTAAGTAAAGATGATGTCCAGGAAGTTTTAACTATAAAGGTCAAACAGAGCTTGAATCATGGAAAAATCAAAGAGGATGTGGAGAAGATAAAAAATCTTTATGAAACCAAAGGATATAACAATGCCGAGATAACCGACAAAGTAGAAAAAGATGGAGAAAAAGATTTTCGGATAATTATTGATATCAAAGAAAATGATAAAATTTACGTTAAGACCATAACTTTCGAAGGTAATGAAGCATATAGCTCCAAAGAGCTCAAAAACATGATGGGCTCAAACGAATACAGCATTTTAAGCTTCTTTAACGATTCAGGTATGCTCAAGCGTGAGCAACTAAAGCAGGATGTCCATAAAATAAATGCCTATTATTTCAATAACGGTTTTATAAACTCTCAAGTGGGCGAACCGGAAATAACTTACGATAAAAAGGGAATTTACATAAAAATTAAAATTATGGAAGGCAAAAGATTTAAATTCGGCAAGATAGAAATTTCCGGGGATTCTCTCATCAAGCCCAAAACCGAATTATTGAAGGCACTAAAAATAAAAGAAGGAAGCACTTACGATCGCGAATCGCTCTCCAAAGACATAGAGCTGTTGACACAGGCCTGCAATGACGAGGGTTACGCCATTGCCGATGTTAACCCTAAAGTCAACATCCGGGATAAAGAACAATTGGTTGATATCGACTTTCAACTAAAAAAAGGTCAACTGATTTACATTCATAATATCAGCATTACCGGCAATACAATTACCCGCGACAAAGTTATGCGACGCCAACTGGAGGTAGTAGAAGGAGATCTTTACTCCAGCAGCAAATTAAAAAACAGCTATGCCAATTTGAACCGCTTACGTTATTTTGAAGAAGTGGATTTTCAAACGGAGAAGAAACCTGATAAAAATGAGATGGATATCAATATCCGGGTCAAAGAAAAAAATACAGGCATGTTTATGGTTGGTGCCGGCTACAGCGCAACTGATCAAGCCATTATCATGGCTCAAATTACTCAGCAGAACTTTCTGGGCTATGGTCAAATAATGAGCGTAAAAGCCTCTTTAGGCTCAACAAGCAATAATTATGAGTTATCTTTCACTGAGCCATGGCTTCTGGATATTCCCCTATGGGCTCAAATGAACGTATGGAAATATAAGAAAGATTTTGACTCTTACACTTTAGATACGCGGGGTGCAGGATTTACTTTAGGTTATCCAATCTGGGAAAAAATAAGCCTTTACGGTGGATATAATTTTACAATTAATAATATTCAAAATATCAATTACGATACAGCAACTTCCTATATAATTGATCAGGCAGGTCAAAGAACTGCAAGTTCCGTATCATTATCTTTAGGACGCGACACAACAGATGATAATATGTTCGCCACTAAGGGAACTAAAGCCAGCATTGCAGTTCAGTATGTCGGTGCTCCGCTGGGAGGTGACACAAAATTCATTAAATATTCTGCAGGGGCAACAGCATATTATTCACTGTTTTGGGATATGGTTTTTGCGGCTAAAGGAAGGATCGGATATCTTCAAAATACTGATGATAGTGACAACAAAATCCCAATTAATGAAAGATATGTTTTAGGCGGAATTAGTTCTCTGCGCGGTTTACGCTATGTAGGCATACGTAAATCAGGAACAAGCGATGTCCTCGGCGGCATATCAATGGCAGTTTTTAATTTTGAGCTTGTTTTCCCATTTATCAAGGATGCTGGGATGAAAGGTGTTGTTTTTTTTGATGCCGGAAACACTTGGAATGGCGGGTACTACCTTGATGATTTACGCCAAACCGCAGGAGTGGGTATTCGCTGGTATTCGCCCCTTGGTCCTTTGCGATTGGAATACGGCTACGTAATCAACCGCGGTAAGAATTTGAATGACGATGCCATAGGCCGCTGGGAATTCACCATCGGCATGTTTCAGTAAACACAAAGCGGAAGATAAAAATTAAAAAATATCTGGAAATAGCCGCTTATAATTTGAAAGGAGAATTAAAATGAAAAAAAATATTTATCTAATTGCAGGTTTTACTTTGTTGTTGTTCCTTATGAGTAACAGTGCGTTTGCGGCGGACAAAATTGGTTTTGTCAACATTCCGGAAGTCCTAAAAAATTCGAAGGCCGGTAAAAAGGCTGGCGCAGAACTTACCGCTCTGGCTGAAAAGAAATCAGCGCCGTTGAAATCACTGGAAAATGAATTACGAAAAATGAAGGAAGATTTAGAAAAACAGGGTTCAATGATGTCTGCTACCTCGCGCAGAGATAAAGAAGCTGCTTTCCAGAAAAAATCACGTGATTATCAGATGATGACTGAAGATGTTAAAGAGGAGATTCAAAAAAAGGATCGGGAAATATTTGAAAAGATGATTCCGGGAATATCAAAAGCCATCAAGAATATCGCTGAAAAAGAAAAGTATGTTGCAATTTTCCTTGTTGGAATTCCCAACGCGCCTGTAGCCTACTACTCCAGTGAAAATGATATAACCAGCAAAGTTATGGATGAGTTTAACAAAGTCGATCATTAGGAGCTTTGAGTGAAAATAAAGCTTCGAGAAATAGCCAGGCTTCTTGGCGGCGATGTCATAGGAATAGATGACGTCATTATCAGCAACGTTCGTCCGATTGAAGAGGCAAGTGAAGGCGATATTACTTTCATTGCCAGCAAGAAGTATTTGGCGCAACTACAAACTACCAAGGCCACGGCCATTCTTGCCCCGCCGCAAACGGTGGCGTCTGGCAAGAACATGCTTATCGTAGCAGACCCTTACGTTGCCTTCGGGAAATTACTTGCGCTTTTCTATCCTTTGGAACATGGCATAAGTGGCGTAAGCCCTGATGCATATATTGAAGATGGTGCTATTGTATCACCGGACGCTACAGTATTTGCCGGAGCTTTCATAAGCCGTGGTGCGAAAATCGAAAAGGGAGTTGTGCTTTATCCAGGTGTTTATATTGGCCGTGACGTTTCTATCGGAGAAAATTCGATACTTTATGCCAATGTATCAGTGTATTATAGTTGCATCATCGGCAAGCGGGTAATTTTGCACTCAGGTGTTGTTATAGGTTCTGATGGATTTGGCTTTGCCGCACCCGGCCTCAGCAATACTAAAATTCCTCAGGTTGGTTTTGTACAAATAGATGATGATGTGGAAATCGGTGCCAATACTACTATAGACCGCGCGACAATGACAAGAACCTGGATTCAGCGCAATGTGAAAATAGACAATTTGGTGCAAATAGCACATAATGTTGTCGTTGGTGAAAATTCCGTCATTACCTCACAGGTTGGTATTTCCGGAAGCACCAAACTCGGCAAAAGCGTTATTGTCGGCGGACAAACAGGCATGGCGGGATGGCTTAAAATCGGTGATAATGTCACAATAGCGGCCCGTTCAGGTTTACATAGAGATATTGAATCAAACCAGACTGTCGGTGGGATACCACCGTTACCATACAAGCAATGGTTAAAACTGGAAGCGCTCAAGCTTAAACTTCCAGAAATGAAAAAAACTATCGACGAGTTGGTCAAAAAAGTGGAATCGCTCCAGGAAAAAGTTAACAAATCATCAAGTGAAGGTTAAGAAATGAAGATTTCCCCAACTGCAATTATTTCGCCGGATGCTCAACTGGAAGAAGGAGTGGAGATTGGTCCTTATTCTATAATTGGAGCCGATGTTAAAATAGGAAAAAATACAATAATCGGCCCACACACTGTAATTGACAAATACACCCAAATTGGCGAAGGCTGTAACATCTATCACTTCTGTTCCATAGGAGCTCCTCCCCAGGATTTGAAATTCGGTGGTGAAAAAACAAGCGTAATTATTGGAAATTTCAATACAATAAGAGAATATGTCAGCATTCATCGAGGAACTAGCGCAGATATTGGCATGACAATTATTGGTAATAACAATCTGTTGATGGCCTATGTCCACATTGCTCATAATTGTATATTAGGCAGCAACATTATCATATCCAATTCGACAGGACTGGCCGGACATGTTCATGTGGAAGACCAGGCGATCATCGGCCCATTGAGCGGCGTCCATCAATTCTGCCGCATCGGCGCGCACTGCATGATTGGCGGGGCATCCGCAGTTGTTAAGGACGTTCCCCCTTATACTCTGGCCCAAGGCAATCATGCCAAACTATTTGGGCTAAATATAATCGGCTTAAAAAGAAGGAATTTCGCCGAAAAAAATATCAAAGCAATAACAGATGCTTATCGTATTATTTTTCGTTCTTCACTTCTGCTCGATGCGGCGATAAAAAAAGTGGAGGGTGAAGTGGAGGCTTTGCCTGAGGTGCTCAATTTCATTAAATTTATCAAAGAATCCGAAAGAGGCATTTGCCGCTGATGATTACCAATAAGAAAAAGAACAAACTTAATATCGGAGTAGTCGGCATTGGTCATCTGGGGAATTATCATCTGCAAAAATACTCGAAACTGGAAAATTGTAAAATTGTTGCCGTAGCCGATGCACTTTCGGATAAGGCAACAAAAGCGGCGGATATTTATCAGTGTAACGCCTTTGCTGACCACAATGAAATGATGGGTAAGGTTGATGCGGTAAGCATAGCGGTTCCTACAGGTGAACACCATAAGGTTGCCCGCGATTTTTTAGCGGCAGGCGTGGATGTCCTGATAGAAAAGCCCATTTGCGCAACTTTGGCTCAAGCAGATGAATTAATAGGATTGGCAAAAAGCAATAATCTGATTCTCCAGGTTGGCTTTGTCGAAAGATTCAACCCTGCAATCATGGCCTTGGAAAATGTTATTGAGAAACCAATGTTTATTGAAGCACATCGATTGCATCCATTCTTCGAACGAGGCACAGATGTTGACGTGATTCTGGATTTGATGATTCATGATCTGGACATTATTTTGAAATTTGTTAATTCTCCACTTACCAGCGTGGAAGCCGTTGGAGTCCCTATTCTTTCCGATAAAATTGATATTTCTAACGTCAGGATTTCTTTTGAATCGGGCTGTATCGCCAACATTACAGCCAGCCGCATCAGTGCCAAAACCATGCAAAAGATCCGTTTTTTCGGAGCAGAAGGATACCATTCAGTTGATTGCCAAAAACGGGAAATTTTATCTCTGGGCAAAAGAAAAAACCAAGCTGGTCAGGTGGAAATTTATCAAAACAATATCGAAGTAGGCAGTCATGATCCGCTGGAAGAAGAAATCCGCTCGTTTGTAAATGCAGTGATCAACCGCACACAGCCAATTATTTCAGGAGAAGATGCACGCAAATCTTTAGAGCTGGCTACGTATATAATCCAAAAAATGAAAACCGCAGAGGTGCCATAAAATGATTCCTATGGTTGATCTTAAAAGGCAATACCATATCCTGAAAAGTGAAATTGATGCCGCCATCGGGGATGTTTTAGAACAAGCACAGTTTATTCTGGGCCCCAATGTCACTCGCCTGGAAGAAGAAATCGCCGCTTATCATGGTTTGCCTTATGCGATAGGTGTGGCCAACGGAACTGATGCCCTGCTGCTGGCGCTTCGTGCCTGCGGCGTTGGGCCCGGAGATGAAGTCATTACAACTCCCTTTACCTTTATTGCTACTGCGGAAGTAATTGCCCTTTTAAATGCCATTCCGGTTTTCGTAGATATTTGCCCAAATACTTTTAACATCGATTGTAAGCAAATTGCTGATAAAATAACTAAAAAAACAAAAGCGATCATTCCTGTTCATCTATTCGGGCATCCAGCCAACATGGATCCAATCATGAAAATTGCCGAGAAATACAATCTGAAAGTTATCGAAGATTGCGCTCAGGCTTTTGGCGCCATATATAATGGCCGTAAAGTCGGCACAATTGGTGATGTCGGATGTTTTAGTTTTTTCCCCAGTAAAAATCTGGCCGGTTACGGCGACGGCGGCATGGTCATTACAAAAAGCGCAGAGATAGCCACGCAAATAAAAATTCTTCGTAATCATGGCAGCTCCGTGCGCTATTATCATCAGGCAGTTGGCTACAACAGTCGTCTTGATGAAATTCAAGCCGCTATTATTCGCATCAAATTAAAATATATTGATCAATTCAACGCGACCCGAAGGGAAAATGCGGCAGCTTACTGCAACGCAATTAATAGAAATGATGTTGTCTTACCTTCAGTTGCTTCAGGTTGCGAACATGTATATCATCAGTTTACAATACGTGCGAAAAACCGTGATCAACTGGCTAAAGCTCTTGCGGATAAAGGCATCGCCTCAGCCGTTTATTATCCTGTACCGCTCCACATGCAGGAAATATTTGTGAAAATGTATAATCTTTCATTAAAATTGCCGCATAGTGAAAATTGTGCGCAAGAAGTTCTTTCTCTGCCAATGTTTCCGGAATTGAATAAAGAAGAAATCGAACTTATTGCCGATGTAATTAATCATGCCTCCTGAAGAAACAATGCTCACTACAAACAAATCTAAAGATACTAAGAAGAATAAGACAATCATGATTGTTGCCGGTGAGGCTTCCGGTGATATGCATGGCGCTGATCTTGTCATGGAAATGTTAAGGATCGATCCGTCACTTATTTTTTATGGCATGGGCGGCAACAAGATGCAGGAGGCCGGAGTTAAGCTTCTGGTTCATGCGTCGGAAACGGCAGTTGTCGGCTTGACCGAGGTTATATCAAAATTTGGAACTTTATTTCGAATCATCCGGCGGGTGAAAAAATCTCTGGACGAAATGAAGCCGCAACTGGTAATTTTAATTGACTATCCTGATTTTAATTTGAATTTTATCGCGACAGCAGCAAAAAAAAGGAATATAAAAATATTTTATTATATCAGCCCGCAAGTCTGGGCATGGCGCAAAAGTCGAATCACAAAAATTAAGAGATTAGTGGATAAAATGGCTGTCATTCTTCCCTTTGAAGTTGATACATACGCGTCAAAAGGGTTTGCGGTTGATTATGTGGGTCATCCCTTGCTTGATTTAGTGAAACCAGCCTATTGCAAACAAGAATCGCAAGAATTATTCAACCTGGATGAAAGCAAAACAACAATTGGATTGCTGCCCGGAAGCAGGCTTTCCGAAGTAGTCAAATTATTACCAGAAATGTTGAAGGCAGCGGAAATTCTGACGAAAAAAATGCCGAATGTGCAATTTATATTACCATTGGCCAACACTCTGGATAAGAAAATCGTTGATGACATAATTTCCGGATTTTGCATTAACGTTAAAGTGATTTCTGGCCAGACTTACGAGGCAATCTACTGTTGCGATTTAGCTATTGTTGCTTCGGGAACGGCAACGCTGGAAACCGCGTTGCTTAGGGTACCCATGATCATTATCTACAAAATTTCAGCTCTTACCTATTTTATTGGTAAATTTATAGTTCATGTAAATAATATAGGTTTGGCTAATATTATTGCGGAAAAAACTGTAGTCCCGGAGCTGATTCAAGAAGATGCCTGTGGAAATCGAATTGCTTCTGAGGCCATTGATATTTTAACCAATGCAGAAAGAAAGCAGGAAATGATAAAAGAATTGGCAGCAATCCGAAGCAAACTGGGTGATCCCGGTGCCGCAAGAAAAACTGCCCGCCTAGCTTATGATATGCTATAAAGGAAAGTATGAAAATATTTAAACGTCTATTAATGCTCGCCCGGCCATATAGTGTGCGTATGGCCTTTGCTATGCTCTGCATGATAATCGTCGGAGCTTTGACATCATCACAAGCTGTGCTGGTTAAGCCGGTTTTAGATGACATATTTCTTGCAAAAAATCCCGCCTCCTTGAAATGGATTCCTTTTGCTATCATTGGTATTTTTTTAATCAAGGGCAGTTGCAATTATGCACAAACAATTTTAATGAGCTTCATCGGATTACGAATTGTTACGGATTTGCGTAACAAACTTTACGAGCAAATCCAGAAGCAATCTCTGGCTTTCTTCACACAACATCCGACTGGTATTCTTATGTCACGAATTACCAATGATGTTATGGCAATTCAAACCGCATCGGCAGAAGTAATCACCAGTATCGTCAAAGACACCTTCACGCTTATTGCTTTAGTCTGTGTCATTTTTTATACCGATTGGCAACTGGCTATTATTGCCATGATTGTTTTCCCTGTGACAATATACCCCATTACCAGACTTGGTAAAAAAATGCGCAGTGTGACCACTTCCACGCAAATAACGATGGGAACATTAAGCTCGCTTTTACAGGAAACAATTTCCGGAACGCGTATTGTTAAAGCTTTCTGCATGGAAAAGTATGAAAGCAATAGATTTGCAGCCGAAAATGAACGGCTCTTCAAGTTAAACATGAGGGCAGTTTCCGTCAATGCTCTTTCCCACCCCCTGATGGAATTCCTGGGTGGATTGGGCATAGCTGCTGTAATCTTTTATGGTGGCTATAACGTTGTAAACGGTAATTCTACACCCGGTACGTTCTTTTCATTTCTTACGGCTGTGCTGATGCTCTATGAGCCCATCAAAAGACTCGCAAATGTCAATAATACCATTAATCAGGGGATTGCCGGGGCTGAACGTGTTTTTAGTATAATCGATCTGGTTCCCAATATTAACGATAAATCCGATGCCATTAATCTTCCGCAGGTGGGCCGTGGCATTGATATTGAAAACGTTACATTCTGCTATGAACAAACACCTGTATTGAAAAATATCAACCTTTCCATCAAAGCGGGAGAGGTTGTCGCTTTTGTGGGTATGAGCGGCGGCGGCAAAACATCGTTGGTAAATTTAATCCCTCGTTTTTATGACGTTACCGACGGCCGTATCCTGATTGACGGTCACGATATTCGCGACGTAACTATACAGTCTCTGCGCGGCCAGATGGCCATAGTCACACAGCAGACTATCCTTTTTAATGATACAGTAAGAAACAATATTGCTTATGGAGATATCGACCGCACGGAAGAGGAAATCGTAAGCGCGGCCAAAGCAGCTAATGCTCACGATTTTATCATGAAATTGCCCAATGGATATGACAGCAATATCGGCGAATTAGGCACAAAGCTTTCCGGCGGAGAAAAACAACGCATGTCTATAGCCCGCGCACTGCTCAAGAATGCTCCTATTTTAATTCTTGATGAAGCTACATCGTCTCTCGATACGGAAGCGGAAATCGAAGTTCAGGAAGCCCTTGATAATCTCATGAAGGGACGTACCACGCTGGTAATTGCCCACAGGCTTTCTACAATACGTAATGCCGATAGGATCATTGCTTTAGTCAATGGACAAATCGCCGAAGAAGGAAATCATGAGACGCTGATGGAGAAAAAAGGCGAATACTTCCGATTGTATAATTTGCAGTTCAAGGATGAAGGAAATGGCAATGGTAGACTGGCAAAGGATTTGGAATGACGACGGACGCATCAACCGTTACACTGTCATCAGAATAATAGCATTTGCAATTTCTTTTCCTTATCGCCTGATTATTACTTTTCGCAACTGGCTCTTTGATAAAAATATTTTTGCCGTTGTAAAACTTCCTTGTCCGGTAATCAGCGTCGGCAATATTACCGCCGGTGGCACAGGTAAAACTCCCTGCGTGATCATGCTGGCGCGGATGCTGCAATCGCACGGTTTTAAACCGGCAATTTTAAGCCGTGGTTATGGTAGCAAAAACACAAAATCAGTTAACATTGTTTCGGATGGTAAAAATATTTTAGTGGATAGCAAAACAGCCGGGGATGAACCTTTTTTGATGGCACAATCGCTTAATAGCATACCAATTATTATCGGACCTCAAAGAATAAAAACAGGCAGAGAAGCAATAACCCGATTCGGCGCAAATGTGCTTATTTGCGATGATGCTATGCAGCACAGGCAAATATTTAGGGATATTAATCTGGTTTTATTAGACAGCCAGGATACGCTTGCTAATGACTATGTCCTGCCGCGAGGAAAGCTTCGCGAACCAATTGCAGGTCTTAAAAGAGCCAGTGCTTTAATGCTTACGCGCACTGACGAAACACCCAAGACAGATAATATTAAAAAAATATTGTCACAAATTGGAGACATTCCCATATTTACGAGTGTTCATAAAATTCAAGACGTTATCAAAGGGGATTATAGTGATAATTGGCCGATATCCAATCTTGCGGGAAAAAAGGTGTGCGCTTTTTGCGGGATAGGCAAGCCAGATTCATTTAGAAAATCACTGCTTGCTGCCCGGGCGAATATTTTATCATGGGATACTTTTCCTGACCACCACAACTACAACCTCGCTGAACTGGAAATTATCAAAAATAAGTATTATAGTTATGAAGCTGATTTAATAATTACAACGCAAAAAGATGTTATGCGCCTGCAAAACTTCGCCGATTTGTTAAGC
Source organism: Syntrophaceae bacterium (assembly GCA_025355345.1). GTDB lineage: Bacteria > Desulfobacterota > Syntrophia > Syntrophales > Smithellaceae > FEN-1160. The sequence continues at coordinate 19,616 of JANXZU010000030.1, read as the reverse complement.
ATAATATACATGATGCGCATTGAAATGGAAATTAATCCTTCGCGGGAATCATTCGATACTTTTATTTTAGATAGGCTGACGTCAGCAGTAATCAATCCTGTGCGTCCTTGAAACAATTAATTTTTAGTCCACTTAAGGTTATTTTGTGAAGGTAAAATTAATAATTTATTTAGTAGGAATAATCCCCCTATGCATAAGACGGGTTATTGCTTTTTTTCTAGCCAAATTATTTTATCATCTTTCTTTGAAGCATCGTCTTATCGCTATTCATAATTTAATGCGTTCGTTTCCGGATAAATCTCTACAAGAAATCATCAGCATTGCTAAAGAATCATATCTAAGCGCTGCTTTGATTGTCGTTGAATTTTATGATATTCCATCTTTAAGCAAAGAAAATCTGAATCAACTGATTAGTGTAAGGGGTCTGGATAATTATACAAATGCATGTAACGAAGGAAAAGGTGTATTACTTTTTGGCGCTCATTTCGGCAACTGGGAAATTGGCAATGCCGCTTTGGCCATATTAACTCGGCCGTTATCCTTTGTTTATCGCATTCTGGACAGCCGTTTGTTAGAAGGTATTATCACAACTGTACGTTCCTCCTGCGGCAACATTTCTGTGCCCAAAGAGAACGCAATGCGACAAATGATCCGACTGCTAAAAAAGGACACCACCATTAGTATTCTTATTGATCAGAATGTCGCTTGGTACGGGGGCGTATTTGTCGATTTTTTTGGCCGGAAGGCCTGCACAACATCAGGCCTGGCTCTGCTGGCCATGCATGCGGGAGCACCTGTACTGCCATTTTTTACCAGTCGTCTGCCTGACGGTAAATATTTATTAGAAATAGGCGAAAAAGTTGATATTATCAACTCAGCAAATCGTGAAGCTGATATATTAATCAATACGCAGAATTTTACAAAAATTATTGAAGAACATATTCGCCAATATCCCGAGCAATGGTTTTGGGTGCATCAGCGCTGGAAGACAAAGCTCTGCCAGGTAAAACAAAGAGGTTAACTAATTTGCTTGTTCGAAAAAACAAAATGCTGCCACCAGAAGGCCTGAACAATATTCTTGTTCGCGGCACTAATTGGATTGGCGATGCCATCTTGACTTTACCTGCCGTAGCGTCTATCCGAGCCACTTATCCGCATGCCCATATTGCAGTTCTGGTAAAGCCATGGGTTGCCGATATCTACAAGCTCTTTTCTGACGTGAATGAAATAATCATCTATGAGAATAAATATGACACTCCGGCAGGAGTATTTCGTCTCGCAAGTCAGCTCAAAAAAAGAAACTTTGACGCGGCAATTCTTCTGCAAAACGCGATTGAAGCGGCAATTCTGGCTTTTATGGCCAGGATTCCTCTGCGCGCCGGTTATAACTCAGACGCGCGCGGTCTTCTTTTAACCCATAGCGTACAGCGCACCAAAGAAATAAAGAAAGTACACCAGATTGATTATTATCTGGAAATGGTCAAGGCGTTGGGTTGTGTTCCCGTAGATTGTGAAATGCGGCTGGAAGCCAGAATCAACACTATGGATGCCCGAATCATTTTACAAAAATATATACCCGACACAAACAAGGCTATTTTGGGAATCGCTCCGGGGGCCACGTTTGGTCCGGCTAAAAGATGGTTTCCGGATAGATTTGCAGCCGTGGCCGATAAGCTCAGTGATAGTTTTCAGATGCAGGGAATTATTTTGGGCAGCAAGGCTGATTGGAAAACAGCGGAAGAGGTGAGAAATGCAGCACGCACGAAATTAATTAACCTTGCCGGCAATACAAATCTTCAAGAAGCAATTTCCTTGATCTCACAGTGCAGCTTATTTATCAGCAACGACTCCGGACTTATGCACATTGCGGGTGCGCTGAACATTCCAACTGTCGCTATTTTCGGTTCAACTAATCCCATTACTACATCGCCTGTCGGTAATAGGACAGCTATCGTTCATCATAATATTGACTGCAGTCCCTGTCTTGAAGAAACATGTCCGACTGATTTTAGTTGCATGAAACTAATATCCGTGGAAGATGTTTCTACGGCTGCTCAAAATATATTAATTAATTAGTTGAGAGACAATCATGGGAAATAATATTGCTGTCTTTCTGGACAGAGACGGAACAATTAATGAAGAGGTCGGCTATCTCGACAGCCTGGACAAACTAAAGATAATTCCTGTTGCTTATGCAGCAATTGAATTGATTAATAAAAGCTGCATGAAGGCAATCGTTGTTACCAACCAGTCTGGTGTCGCCAGGGGGTATTTCTCCGAAAATTTAGTCACACAAACCCATAATATAATCCAGACCTCTTTACGTGGCAGAAAAGCAAGCATAGATAAATTTTACTACTGCCCGCACCATCCCACGGAAGGAACAGGTATCTACCTGCAGAATTGTAACTGCCGCAAGCCATTACCGGGCATGTTGCTGCGGGCCGCTATTGATTTTGATATAGAGCTCGAAAATTCATACATGGTCGGAGACACATATCGCGATATGGAAGCAGCTAAGAATGCAGGAGTTAAACGGATTTTAGTAAAAACCGGATATGGGCGGGAAGCAATGCAAGATTTCGGTGCTGATTTGGCAGTGAACCAAAACAAACCTGATTTTGTAGCGGAAGATATTCTAGAAGCGGTAAAGTGGATAATGAAAGACAGGATTAAGTGAATATACTAATCGTTAAATTAAGCGCAATCGGCGATGTCATTCACACTCTGCCTTCGCTTGCGGCATTGCGTAGTCTTTATCCTGATGCCCATATAACCTGGGTAGTGGAAGAGGCGGCGGCGGACATAGTTAAAAACCACCCATACCTTAATGCTGTTATAGTTTCACAGCGCAAAAGCTGGTCCAAAGATATTCAAAAGGTTAATATTCTTAAGCCCCTATTTAATATGCGCTCATTAATAAATGAATTGCGGCAACGGCGCTATGACCTGGTGATTGATTTCCACGGTCTCTTTAAAAGTGCTATAATCGTTTTGCTTAGCCGAGGCAAACGAAAACTTGGTTATGATTCGTTGCAGGAACTAAGCGGCTTATTTCTTAATGAAAATATCCCTGAAGATATGAATAAACACGCAATCGACCGTTACCTGGATTTTCCTCGCTATCTGGGCGCGAAGATAGATCATGTTGAATTTATTTTACCTCAAAACAACGATGCCGAAACAAAAGTGCAGCTCTTAATGAATAAACACACGCTGGATGATAAAAATTTCATTGCCATTAACCCCATCGCTTATTGGGAAACTAAACTATGGGATGATGTAAATTTTGCCAGGCTTGCTGATATGATTAAAAATAATTTAAAGATGACTGTTGTTTTTACGGGAAGTGAAAAGAGTGCAATTGAACGAATTACTTCAAAGATGAAAAAAGCAGGAACAAATTTAGGAGGGCAGACAACTCTTCTAGAACTTGCCTGTCTTTACAAAAAAGCACGATTTGTAATAACAACTGATTCCGGCCCCATGCATCTTGCTGCCGCTGTGGGAACTCCCGTCATTGCTCTTTTTGGCCCGACTGATCCGTTAAGAACAGGACCATACGGTGAAGGTCACACCATAATTCGTACAGAACTGTCATGCAGCCCCTGCTTATTGAAAAAGTGTCCGACAAATAAATGTATGAAGGATATTTTACCCGAACAGGTATTAGCGGCTATAGAAAATAAATTAAAAAGAGGTGATCTATGTCCATAAATAAACGGCTCTTGGAAATTTTAGCATGCCCTCAATGTCACGGGAAGGTTCATTTAGATGAAAATTTAAACGGCTTAATTTGTGATAAGTGCAAATTACTTTACGAAATTAAAAATGATATTCCGATAATGCTTGTGGAAGAGGCTAAAAATATTATTGAAAGGAGTTCTTGATGCGTTCATACCGGCGAAGATTTGGTATAATCATACTATTTATATCTGATCTTGTTATTCTTTTTTTGATTGCTCTTCTGTCCGTTTTTATTCGTTCTATTATGCCTTCCATAATTCCCGGATTCCCGGTTTTATACATCAATCTCAATTACAGCTGGTGGTTCTTTCCGATATGGTTATCGTTTCTGATTTACGAAGGGGCGTACACCAGAAAATTTTCGTTTTGGGAAGAGATCAGGATGCTCTGGAAGGTTACTCTTTTTTCAACACTAGCGATTCTTACCGTTTTCTTTGTAGGCAAAATGAGCAGCGAGCTATCAAGAGCAGTGATTATTCTCATTGGGGTTCTATCTATATTTATGTTCCCTCTATTAAGGATAGCTGTAAAACGAATACTCGTTAAGATAGGAGTAATTACCAGCAACACGCTTATACTTGGCGTCAATGATACGGGAAAACTGGCGCTTAAAGCTCTGCAGAAGGAAAAAAACCTCGGATACCAGATTGTCGGTTTTATTGATAACGGGGTAACGATAGGGGAAAAATTCTTCGAAGGAATCAAAGTACATACTCGCTTGGAGCGAGTGGAACGCTATCTTAAATACTGTGATATTCAGAATGTCGTAATTGCGCTTCCTGAATTCGATAAGGAGCAGCTAACCCATTTAGTCAACCGCCTTCAACACAAGGTCACCAGCATTCTTTACTTTCCTGATTTCTCCGGTATGGTGGTTATGGGTACAGAACTCCGCCATTTTTTCCAGGATCAGACCTTTGCCCTCGAAATCAAAAACAATTTGGCACAGCCTCTCAATTATTATACCAAGCGAATATTCGATTATGTGTTCGGCTTATTCTTTTTTATTCTGCTCACTATTCCCATTGGAATCATCTCTGCCCTGATCAGATTGACTTCTAAAGGGCCGGCTATCCTAAAGCAGGAGCGCATCGGCAAAAACAGCAAGTTGTTCATTTGTTACAAATTTAGAACTATGTATCATGATGCTGACAAACGCTTGGAAATAATCCTGGCCGAAGATCCTGCGGCAAAGAAGGAGTATGAGACTTACTGGAAGTTGAAGAATGATACCAGAGTTACTGCTTTCGGAATGTTTTTGCGAAAGACTTCATTGGATGAAATACCGCAGATATTCAATATTCTGAAAGGAGAAATGAGCCTTGTCGGCCCCCGTCCTTACATACCGCGTGAGTGGGATTGGCTCAAAGAATACAGCGAAACAATCAATTGCGTGCAACCGGGAGTAACAGGCTTATGGCAGGTAAGCGGCAGAAGTGATTCCTCTCATGAACAACGCCTGACGCTCGATGCATGGTATGTCAGAAACTGGAACCTGTGGTTAGATATTGTGATCATTCTTAAGACAATATATGTAGTGTTAAAAAAAGAAGGAGCGAGATAAGAGAAAATGGTCAGGTACGCGCCATGCTGCCCAACAAAGTCACAGATCAATGATTGTTTCATTGCAATTTTCTCCCGACAGGTGATGACAAACGTTCTTGAAATTCTTTCCACGATTGCTCAACAAATGCCATAAATTCAGCCCGAAAACGTTCCGGTGCAAAGCGCATGGCGTTGGCCCTGCATGCGCCTGGTAAAATGCGTGTTTGTGCCAACTCGAATTCGTAAACGCCTGAACGGATGGAATCCACACTCTGCTCCTTGAAAAAAACACCTGTGGGGGTTTTTGCTTCCAGTCCGCTAATCGTTTCCAGCGCCCCACCCTTACCGTAAGCGATAACAGGTGTGCCACAAGCCTGTGCCTCCAACGGAGCAATGCCAAAATCCTCCTCAGCGGCAAAAACAAAAGCCTTGGCTCGCCGCATATAATCTTTCAGAACCTCATGGCTTTGGTACCCCAGCAAGGTCACATTTTTTCCAGCCTTCGCTTTGATCTTGTTAAAATCAGGTCCATCCCCAATCACCATTAATTGCCTGTCAGACATTGCAGAAAAGGCTTTTACAATCAGATCAATCTTTTTGTAGGGAACCATGCGCGAAGCGGTCAAATAGAAATCTTCTTTCTCCTCCTGCAGGCTAAAGGCATCAACATCCACCGGTGGATAAATGACTGTCGAATCTCGTCGATAGACTTTCCATATTCGTCTCTTAATGAAATGGGAAATAGCCATAAAACCATCCACCCCGTTAGCAGTTCTGGCATCCCACATGCGAATCTTATGCAAAATCCATTTTGCCATCCAGCCTTTTACCCCTCGATCAAGTCCCGATTCCTTCAGATACTGATGCTGCAAATCCCATGCGTACCGAATAGGCGAATAGCACATGCATAAATGCAACTGATCAGACCCGGTAAGCACCCCTTTTGCCACCGCATGACTACTGGAAATCACCAGATCATAACTCGACAAATCAAACTGCTCGACAGCTAAAGGCATCAAGGGCAAGTACTGACGATATTTAGTTTGCACAAAAGGCAGTCTTTGAATAAAAGATGTTTTGACAGGCTTGTTCAGAATAAATCCCCTCTGCCCATCAGGAAGAAAATCCACAAGACTAAACAGGTCGGCTTTAGGAAAGCAGATCAGCATTTGTTCCAGCACACGCTCTGCTCCCGCGTAAGTTACAAGCCAGTCATGGACAATAGCAATTTTCATCGCAACTGCACCTCCTCATATATAAACTATATTTTAACGGGACATTACCTTCCAGAACTGAATAAAACTCGAAAGACTTTCCCTGTCAAATAAGTCCAATATTTTTTGTAAGCCGGTTGGCGATAGTAATAACCGTCTCCGTATTGAGCTCAGTCAAGCATTCACGGCCACTGCATCCCTGCTTGATAAAGCAGGGATGGCAATTCAGTAATTTTGTTGCGACCGCTGCTGTTTCACTATAAGGTTTCCACTGCACTGGATCGGTCATTCCGCCATAGATTGCTACTACTGGCCGCTTCATTGCTGCTGCCACGTGCCCCACCGATGTCTCAACACTATAGACAAGTTCAGCCCCAGCGATCATCGCAACTAACCCATTCCAACTCAGCCGGTTACAAACGTCAACGCAACCAGGCACGGAGCCTGCTAAGCGCGCCGTCATTGAGGCATCTCGTTGTCCGCTTCCAGATAAAACTGGTGTGATACCGCGTGCGACCAGGCTGCGCGCTAGTTCCTGCCAGCGTTCGTGTGGCCAGTCACGTGTCGGTGTGCTGGCTGCCATATGCAACACATGATACCGTGGTAATGCTCCCACCAAAGCATTAGCCTCGGCAACGGCTTCCGGTAATATTGGCACAAGAGATGGTTGCGCTAATTTAAAAACAGAACTTCCAACTCCGATGGCTTTTAGCAGTTCAAATTGGTATTCAAGTTCATGGCGACGATCATAGCGATGTTCAAAGGGATGTGTGAGAAGAGGGCCCAAACCCAGACGGTTGAAACCAATTCTCACTGGAATCTTGGCCTGCCACAACACCGAAATAAAGGTTGGAAACCATGCTCGCACATCAATGGCTACCTCATATGCACATGCTGCAAGCTCTCGAATGATCTTACCTCGATCAAAGAAATAGTATCGCGCCATTTTTTTTCCTATAAGCGCCGAGTCGCGGCGCTGGTACCAGTGGTCTAGAAAGTGAACTCTGGCAATCAGGGGATGCCCCTCCACGAATGATTTGCAGTGGCTCCCGGTAAGGATGCCTACCTCAATTCCCGGAAAAAGATGATGGAGGACGGGTAATAAGGCCGTGGTGATAATCACATCTCCTAAATGGACCACCGTTAGCCAGCAAAAGGCGCCGAGGGAAAAGGACAACCGCATTGTCCGACTGAGCCAAGCCAGGAACCAGCAATAGCAGCCGATCCAACACAGAAAACACGAGACGCTGTACACGGTAATGGTCATCGTATCGATGTATAGTCGCCTCATTTTGGTCGCTTAATAAATAAAGGTTGTGATGACCTAATTCTTTCTTTATTTCCATCAGGCTACTCCAATTACAAAGCTGCTTTCATTTGCCAGAACTGCATTGTCATATTCGAAGACCTGTGTTACCCCAGCAAAGATACAAAGTGTTTTCACAGAACAATGATTTTCCCTTCTTAACAATATATGTTCTTGCAATGCCAAATCTTTCAAGCTCAAACAGGCATGAAATAATTACTACAAGTCTAAATAATTAATCTGGTGAAAATACTTTTAGCACTCTTGCATTAGCATAATTAGTTAAGTCATATCGAAATGATAGTCTTGTAATATTTATAAGCTCTATGTATTTATTCCTATTTCGTTTATAAATATTTTTCATTTTTTCTGATCTACTACGCACATTCAGCATGCATTGCCGTTGATCATTATCAAAACATAATATTTCATATTTTATATCGGGGAATTTTAATGAAAGCTCCTCTGTTATTTCGTAAAAGAACTTATAATTACATAACTTTATGTCTGAGAGCACACAATCGCTGTTGTTTTTTAGTGTTTCAATAATTTTATTATAATGAATGCTGTCGCAAAACTTCTTTCTATTATTTAGGCCATAACGCATTAAATCATCAGCATTATATAGTTCGGGATAATTATTTTTAATAAACATTGTTTTACCACTACCCGGCAAACCAACAATAAATATTACTTTAGACATACTTTATTATATATATAAATCCTCTAGATTTTATTGTGAGACTCAAAATTTAATGAGACCCAGGTTTCAGAAATCGTAGATGACCTTTAGGTTACAAAGTGAGAGCTTTGCATAATTACTATTTTGTCATCGCGAGGAGCTAAGCGACGTGGCGATCTCTTCAAATATCAAATACTTATGAGATTGCTTCACTTCGTTCGCAATGACAGAGAGGCATTATGCAAAGGTTTAAAAGTACATTGAAGCCTGTAGGTTGAATTACCCCGCGTGCGAAGCTTAGCCGGGCAATATCAACACCCCAAAGCTTGCTTTGGTGTTCATACCCGTGATTTCTGCTAGTAATCCTAAAGCGGTTCTTTAGACCAATTCCCCACCCCAGTAATTCAAAATATCCTCTAGGCTCTGCTGCCGGGTGATAGTAGGGCTCCACCCCAGTTCCTCGTAAATCCTTTTGTTGGAACCGATGATAACCTTATTGTCGGACGGACGGACAAGGGCTGGGTTCAGTCTTGTTCTTATTTCAATTCCGGCAATGGCAGCCATCTCATCTAGCACTTCCCGCAGTGTGCAACCAGTTCCGGAACAGACATTATAAACACGGCCTTTTGTACCCTTGGTTAACAGCAAATAATAAGCTTTGACGACATCCCGCACATCGAGAAAGTCCCTCATAATTTCCAAATCCCCCGTAGCAAGCACACCTTCTTTCCTGCCGTTATTTTTAATTTCCATGATCTGCTTAGCAAAAGATGAGATTACGAAAATATCTTTCTGCCCGGGGCCTATATGATTAAAAGACCGAGTTATGACAAGATCAACCCCGTAAGCTTCCGCATAAACTTTTGACATCATTTCCTGAGAGACTCGCGCTGCCGCATAAGGGCTGACTGGATCAAGCGGTGATTCCTCGACCAGCGGCAGATGATCGCGATTGATATTGCCGTACGCCTCTGATGATCCCACAGAAAGCATCCGGGTCTTTAAACCAGAGTTCCGAATCGCCTCAACCAGATTCAGAAAGATATTCATGTTGTTGTGAAAACTAAGCACTGGGTTTTTCCAACTGAACGCCACGCTGCTGCAGGAAGCCAGATGAAGTACATAATCCGGTTGAAACTCAAGCAAAACCCGTTCAATTTCCTGTTCGCACAGAAGATCAATTTGTTTAAACTGCTGACTCACATAAGCATAAGAGCGCCCAGTGCTGCTTTCAGCCAGATCAATGCCCAAAATCTGCGCACTGATCTTACTGTTCTCAAGATATTCAACAAAATGACGACCGACAAAACCGGAAAAACCAGTGATTAAGAATTTTTTCATGTTGAAACTCTTTCTAATTTTATTTAATCAAATTGCTCCGAATCCATCGATTGGTCTGTAGAATACATCGATCAATACGTGCAACCCAAGGCGACACCGATCGATTCTTTATTTTTGCAGACTCCGCTTCTTGGAAAACTCTGTAGCCTATCTGACTGACACCTCCGGCAACCACTTTCACCGTAACTTCATCAACATAAGCAGTATTTAAAGTATCGCGCGCCCTTAAGAGATATTCGTAATCCCCAGCAATACGGTATGACGTATCGAACTCACCAAATTTATCAAATAAGCGCCTCGAATGCAAAGAGCCAGGATGCGCTGTATTCATTCGCCGACGGAAAATCCACCACTCCCACGCAGATCCTAACACCCTTTGGATAGCCCCATCTCTAACAATGGCTATCTTCGATGAAATAAAGTCGGCCTCAGGGTGCGCCAAGGCACACGCGACAAGCTTCTCAAGCCCCTGATCATCATAAACATCACCGGCCCCTAGAAAGGCGATATATTGTCCTGTTGCTAAACGAACCCCCTTGTTCCATGCATCATAAATCCCGGTATCGGGTTCACTTACCCAATAATCAATCGCCTGCTCATACTCGCGAATGACATCAACTGCTCCGTCAGTAGAATCGCCATCAATGATGATGTATTCAATGTTGTTGTATTTCTGATTCATAACGCCAAGAATGGCCTTTTCAAGTACTTGCGCTTCATTAAAGACCGCTGTGATGATAGTTATCAAAGGTTTGTCTGGCAGGGGTTGTTTAAATAATCCCCGCATGCGCAACCCTCCCTCACCCTTGCAACAAGCATTGGGCGGCAGAAAAAGCAAACTCTTGAACTTTGCTTCAGTGCGTTCTTCAATAACTGGTCGTTCACGACTTACCAACCGTGTTGTTGAATATGCAGAATCAAATAAATCCATTTATAAATAAAGCTCCATTTTCTATTTCATATCTTACAGTTTCTTTTCTATTTCTTCCCACACATCCTCAACTGAAATGTTAGCTATACAAGGCTTTGGCTGGCCAGGCGGAACATCATATATGCACTGCCAGTTGCATCCGAAACAATCCATCCGATGAAACACAGCCAAAGGAAGAGGTATGCCTGTTTCCAATTTAACATTATATGGCATGAAACGCCCAAAATGACCACCACCAAGAATGCAAATAGATGGGGTAGAGACTGCGGCAGCAATATGTATCGCGCTCGTTTCATTTGCAAGCACGACTCGGGCGCCACCGATAATTTCTGCTAGTTCCACAATCGTTGTCGCGCCAATCCGATTTATAAAAGGGAAATCTGCATCAAAAGTCAGCGCATCACCCAGATGTTCTTCACCAATTCCGCCACATATCACAACATGCCAACCGGTTTTCAAGTATAATCTGCTAGATAATTTTCGATAATGGTTTATATCCCAACATCTATACTGATATAGTGCCCCTGGGAAGATTACAAAATAGTCTGCTTTGGTGATGCGAGATTGATTTGATATTAGAATATGCGGCATTGCTGCCTTGAAATCTGACATACCCAAACCATGAAGAAATTCTGCGTTACGCTGCAATTCCATCATGGGTTCTTCTTTTGCCAATAGCAACCTTGTATACCAGTGATCGCTAATACACTTCTGCCATTTGCTTATGTTAGAATAATCCCCCCGCGAACCTATTTTTTCTTTGGCACCACTTAGCCTAATAACCGAATCGCCATAACAAAATTCTCGTGAAAACGTCGGCTGAAGAGCAACATCAAAACAGTCATGTCTGATTTTGCTAAGCACTTTCCACCTGTAGTAAAGGTTTTTATTAAAGCGCGCTCTTTTAACCGGCCAGACTTCATCAAAGCAAGGCAATTCCCCAGCAAGTAACGCCCAGGTAACATTAGCCAGAAGTGTAAATTTATACTGATTCTCCGGGTATAACTTCCGAAGTTCTTTTGCTGCATCCAGCCACAAGACAAAGTCGCCGATTGCGTCCAAACGTATGATAAGAACATTTTTCTTTTGTGCGCATCGTTTATTTCTCGGAATAAACAAGAGCGCTGTATCGAGCAAGTAGATGCAAACTACCCAAAAGGAACTAAGTATTTTTCTAAAATGTGGCATAATCGCGATATCTGAATATTCTCTTTTTTGATCAGGAATTAGTGCAGCCCTTTACCTGTCAGTGCCGCGTAATCAGCAGCAACAAGTGATACTTTTCGATTAAAAATGTTGAGCATGGCTGAAAATTTATTTATGCAGAACAGCCTGAAGACAAGCGGATTCACCTTTTTCATAGTGAATAAATGGAAATTGCATCCATTAGTATAAAAATTCAAACCATTACTGCTTGCAAGATGTTTTAAAGATGCTACGGTGTAAAAAGAAATATGCTGACCATGATCCAAGCCATAGTACCACCATTCCTCAGGCTTCGGGTTAGAATAGGGAATGAGTTCCGTAGCAAACAGGATATTCGTAGATAATGCAAGCAACGTATCAAGCCCCTGTGTCGGTTCCTGTAAATGCTCTAATACTTCAAATGCTGTTACTAATTCAAAACGGTCACAGGCAGAATTTTCCAGATCAAAGCCATTGGCAAATAGATTTTGGCAGTATTTATCAGACCGGTAAAAGTCAAAGCCATAATCTCGCATAAGGCGTACAAACATCCCGTAGCCGCCGCCAAAATCAATGAACTTGCCTGTTGGATCAAATAACTTAGAAATTATTGCCTTGGAGGTACTGGCGTTAGCGATATTTCTACTAACCATTCCGACATCACTGTTATTGATAGCGCTTGTATATGCTTTCTCTATCCAGAACGGTTCTTCCGTTTGGATAAAACCACAGTTTCTGCATTGATAATAAGCTATCAGATATTTATTCAATATTTTAGCGTTGGCAAAAAAATGGGATGTGGAATTGCATATTTTACAGATCATGAGATAAGCCGTTTTATTTTGTTTTTAATCCTTGATGTAGTAGTAGGTTTTGAAAATTGTCCTTTCTCTGTCTTTCCGTCAGCCAAAGCATCTCGAATAATCATAGTCGGGTGTACCAAAGGAAATTGCATTTCCATTGCTGGCATCTCTGAAAACTGGCTTCGTCCGGTAGTATGTGTAGCATCAATCCCAAATCCGATATTTGATACAAGATTGTTGTTCGGCATAATATTTAGAGTTGAATTAATCCAACAGGCAAAGTTCACTTGGCAATCCCATGTATCAATTTTGTTATTGAATACGGCTTCAACAATGTTGCGCCAATATTTGACCAGTTTTCTGTCTTGAAAAATATCTGAAAGCCACTCTGCACTTCGTACAGTCGGCCACTGCTTCATTTCAACGTCATATTTCTGCCACGTTCTTCGCCACGAAGCCCATCCCCATATATGTGCATAGCGGGAAAAATAATAGCTATTTTGAGTACGTCGCTTGCCGAATTGGAAATTATCGCCACTTATAATCCCAATCCTCTCGTCATCCCGATAGCGTTCTAATAACTCCTCACAAAACCGGAAAAAAGTCGGATGTGGAAGACAATCATCTTCTAAAATAATTGCCTCCGGGACTTGCTCGAAGACCCAGTCAAGGCCACTCGATACCCGCACCTTACAACCAAGGTTCCCATCGGAGTAATTTTTCAGAACCTCGCACGGCCAATCAACTGTCTCGATAATAGCGCGAACTGCCTTGCACTTATCAGCCTCACCGGGTCTATCCGCGCGTGGTCCATCTGCCACCACTAGCAGCTTCGGTGATCGTGCGCGCCTGATTTCTTCAAATACCCTGATGGTTGTATCCGGACGGTTGAATACTAGGAATGCAACTGGCGTTTTAACCTGGAAGTTGGACACAATGATTACTCCTACCTATCCCAATTATCCTAAATGTACAGTTACTCTGGCATAACCTTAAAAATCAATGACAAATGGGCTTTTGAAAACAAACGGTATCCCAGATGATACATGTATTTGTATATTTCACTTTTAATTACATCCTCTATAAGTGTCTCATATGATTCTATAATTATAAATTGAGGTTTATATTTATTCCACTCGTTTGACTGTAATACCTGCAGATCATACCCTTCAACATCAATCGTCATAAAACTGATACTTTGATTTGGCGGCAAGTAACTATCTAATAATTCAGATAATGGGAAACAATCGATTTTTGCTTGATCGATTATATAATAAATATCGGCTGCTCGTTCATTTGCCAATTTCTGGTCAAATGTGTTGAGTGCAGGTTCATTGAACATATAGTATGTGAGTTCGCTTTTTTCGCGGCTAACACCCGCTTCAATAGTTATATCTTTTGGTCTGACAGACTCAAAAAGAATTTTTGTTCCAGGCCTTGCATCGATATTAATGCCTGTCCAACCTTTCTTATAAAAATGATAAGTATTCGAAAAACGCATCGGATGATGCGCGCCAATATCTACATAAAAACCTGTCGTTTCCGACTCAAATAATCTTCTCAAAATCATACCCTCGCCTTCTTGTGAATATGATTTTGTCGCATAACCGCCTAGCTTGTTGTTATAAAAATTTATTAGCAAGGCTTTAATTGATTTTGGTATTATTTTTTTAATTTTCTCATTCATTACCTCACCTGTAATAATGCTTTTAATTGAAATTTGAACATAACTTTAGTTCTATCAAATAAGGCATTAAATAAAAAAGCTGCCGATCCATATGCCAATACTGTTGCTATAGCCGCGCCAACTCCACCGTAACGTGGAATTAAAAAAATGTTCAAGCCTATATTGACAATTGCTCCGCCCACTGTCTGCAAAAGGGAGTATTTCAACAATCCTTCATTTAGTAACCATGGAGACATTCCCACACCCAGAAAAACAAAAACAGCCGCCCATATATGAATGGCAAGGATAGTACCTGCGCCTGCATACGCCTGCCCGTAGAATGATGTTATCAGAAATGTTGAAATGAAAGTCATTGGCAATGCTATAGCGTAGGCAACCCGTACCAGATTATTAAACAATTGCTGGATCCGCTTTAAATATTTCTCTTCGGATTCTTGTTTTGCGCGCGTTAAAGACGGCATAACTGAACTTACAATGACTGTGGGTATAAAATACCAGACTTCTGAAAATCTTAGTGCAGCAGAATAGACACCTACTTCATGATTCCCCGACATCTGTGCCAGCATGATTTGATCAATGCGCATATAAATCATAATTGCTAAGCCAGACAGAATCGCCGGCCAGCTTTCGTTTAGAAGTTTCTTGGCGGCATCTTTGCGCGGCCGCCACAGAGGCAAGGTCTGCTGTCTTACGTAAAACATAATAAGCCCTACAGCACCTAAAATAATTTCAGCCAAAGCCGCATACGCAAATGCTATCAAAGGCGCTTTATTAAGGATCAGACAAACCTTAACTACAGCTAAAATGACAAACGCACCGTTTTTGGCCAGCACGGTATATTTCGACTGTACTTGAGATTGAAACCACAAATCAATCGCATCAAATGATTGAAAAATCATCCCGGCTGCAATAATCCCAACCATCCATTGTGCCTGGCTATCCGCTGGGCGCATAATAAAAATTGCACAAAGCGAGATCAAAAATGCGATACAGCCGCCGCATAATTTCAGCACAAATGCGGATGATAGAATTTCGAATTTTCTCTCCGGTTCACGGACAATATCCCGTACAACAAGCCCATCCAAGCCAAGTGCTGCAAAAGCGCCAAAGAGAGCGACAAAAGCGATAGCAAAATTAAACGCGCCAAACTGTTCCGGCCCAAGGTAGCGAGCAATCCAGACCCAAACGAAGAGCCCAACGCCCATCCTCAGTATCTTGTCAAGAAATAGCCAGGTGATATTGCTAATTATGTTTCGAAGGTTAGGACGATGCATCAAACTGTTTTTTATAAGCGCCACTAATGATTTCATAAAATCACGATTCCTATACTTACCGGATAAGATTTCAATATCTCTTGCTTTTGTAATTTTGCAATATCATTTCTGCTTTTCAAAACACTCGCCGATATCATCAATTTTCTGCCCTAAAAAGTTTTCAGATATTGGCACATCGCATCAATATCTCTTTTGCGGCAATGTATAATCATTGTCGTCAATCCAACAAGCTAAACTAAAACAATATAGTACCCTGTCAAAACGACATAAACAGTAGAGAGTAATGAAACAACAGAAAAACAGACAATCAATAAATAGCAGGAATTATGCAGAGCAATTTGGTGATTATTTTGAATTGTCGCATTCGCTTTTATTAAACCTTTTTGTTTTATCTTACCATGTTTCTTTTCGCGTGGTGCAAAAATTTTCTTCAAATATTGCCACAGAGAATTATTGTACAATAAAAGAAAAAAGAGCGGCGCATAAGGAATATAGTACCGTCCCTGAACATCCTGAATGTAGTCTTGCCCGACCGGATTCCAGGTTAAATAAAGGCCAGTTTCGTTGAACACAACTCCGGCAATAAATATGGCTGCCATGATAAATTTATTAATCAATCCAATTCTAATTTCGGCACTGGAGAAAAGTAACGCTGTGATAATTAATATTAATAAATAGAAATTGATATGCCACTTGGGTAAAGGCTTATTTAACCAGCCCAGTTTTCCGATAAAACTATTGAGATGGTCAGTATTATTGGAAATGAAAAGCGAGTTAATTAATATCCCCAAGTATTGGATCGGGTTATGCAGGATGAAGCTTTTTTGTTCCGTATAATTTACACCTTCAGGGAACTTGATTCGATCAGGTCGATCGAATCTCTCAATAGGAGTTTTTGTTTGTGCCGGAGTTGAAAGTGTAGCAGAAGGTAACGAAAGATTTATAGTTGTCTGTGTTAAAACGGCAGTTTTTGGTTGAAAAAGTGGCTTAAGGGCTCCGATTTGAGTTGCCAAGAAAACCGTTATTATTAGACTCATAAAGATAACAACATATTTTTTGAAAGACCCTATCCTGTACACGGGAATTAAAAAGAACATGCCTATCAATATGGCATAAACTGATCTGGATGTTGCCAACAAAAAAGAGACGGTAAATAAAACAGCAAAATCTTTTGTACTAATTTTCTTCTGATGATCATAAGCAAACTGAAGAAACATAGCGATCAACAAAAAAGAAAGGCTGATAATCATTGCGTCTTTGGACAAAGAAGCGCATAAATATAAAGTCATGGGCATGAGCGCCAACAAAAAGAAAAACCATTTGAAAAAAGGCGCGGTTCTAATCGCAAAGAAAATAACAGCAATGGCAAAGAGCAGATTAAAAACCCTTCCCATATATAAAAGCATCACAGGTGAACTGTTAAACATTTTTCCAATGAACATCCCTAATGCCTGGGGGAAGTAGGGGAAAATAAAGGAGCGTGCAAATATTGCTGATCTGACTTGTGGATTTAATTCCACCTCTCTTTGGGAAAGAATTTCATTAACATTTGTTTTCTGCAGAGGATTGAAATTTAATCTTCCAAAGGTATCAAACAATTTTATCAGTGAAGCAGGAACCGTAGAATCATATTGAAATATGTTTAACTCTGCAAGTTGGTATGCCCTGTTGAGATGGTCTTGTTCATCAGGGGTTTGAAGCGGCGGCGTCAGAAACACCAATGACAGTCCAAATACCAATGCCAGAACAACATAACATTTTTCTGGAGCAATGGTCAATTTAACTATTAACGGTTCTATTTTTTTTGCAAATATGATGAGCAAGGCAACAAGTAATGCTAAAGAGAAAAGAATGATTTTAAACCAATTTACATAACCAAAATTAGATTCATATGTACGCACACACAAACTTCCGTCAAATATGAATTCTTGATCAGTTCTTTTTAAAGCTCCCACCACATTTCCATCAACTAACGGCTTCACTGAAAGTTTCCCTAATTTCCCTTTAGGCGTCCACGCTATGGCAAGATGGCTATCCTTGTCTCCAGTGGATGTGGATAAACAGACAATTACTTTCTGCCCCTTCCCCACATGAATCTTTTCAGGAAACTTAAAGATCTGATATTTTAGTTTGACCATATTTTCATTGGTAAAGCTATGCTTATATAGCACCTTATGGTTTGCATCCAATACCATAAGGGTGTTTTCATTCAGATATGGCATACCCCATGAAAGCATAGCTAATTCCACGGCCGATAAATATTCTTTTGTAGATGTAATTTCCTGAATAATTATAACTTCATTTTTCAAAGCTCCATATTCCAATTCCCCGCGCAATTCCATCTCCTGCGTCGGGAAGAATACAACCGTTAGCTTCGTAGAATAAATAATTACTCCGGAAAGAATCAAAAAGATCAATCCGGTAATCAGGTATTTACTTTTCTTCATGACAGTCTGTTACTCTTTCTCAAGTATTTTTTAAAATTTGATTTGATTCATTTACACACCGTTCTTCAGCAGGTTCAATTAGCATATTCATATCATGCTCTTCCGCAACTTATTCAACATCCACGATCTTGTTGTGTTAGTTGCTATTGCCGTGATCACCAGAGTTAAAGCAAAAATGATAATTATATATATAAGAGTCATAATTTGCGTCATTGCATTACCCATCATTAATTTCCCCAAACC
Source organism: Syntrophaceae bacterium (assembly GCA_025355345.1). Taxonomy (GTDB): domain Bacteria; phylum Desulfobacterota; class Syntrophia; order Syntrophales; family Smithellaceae; genus FEN-1160. Next base: position 1,211 of record JANXZU010000030.1, on the reverse strand, counting down.
GGCAATTGTTGCAGCCGCACCAAGAGGTATCATAACATCTTGCAAATACCAATGCCACTTCTCTTCAGGCAATAAACGCCTATGCATTATCGGTATTTCCAACAAAACACTACCTGCGTTTAAAACAAGCCAGGCGCTAGCTGCGCCTATAGCTCCATAGCTAGTAGTCATGTAGATAATTAGTGGCACAAGTAAAACAACAGCAATCAAATTTCTATAAAATAGTAATTTGGTCCAGCCAAACGCCAGTTGCATCGCGTGAGGCAGGTGCATAAGCACGTTCAGCGCCGTTCCGCAAATAAGAACGCTCACCAATAGGCTCGTTTTCTCCGCTGTTATCTGGCTCTGTGACCAAAGCAAAATAATTTCAGAGGAAAAAAAGGCAACAACAATGGCGAAAGGAAGAATCAAAACGGCCATAAACTGGCAGCCCTTATGATAGATCTCTTTTAACTTCTTTTGATCATTCAGGGCAGCCAATTGCGTAAAGCTTGGATAAATACCAAAAAATATCGGTCCGCTAAAGCGTAAGGGGCTCATGGCGATTATGCCGGCCAGCGTGTAATAGCCAAACATCTCCAAAGATAGCATTTTGCTTAATATGATTTTATCCATCTGAGTAAGAATTATTGACATAATTGAAATAGCACCCATTCCGGCGGCAAACTTCCAAATGCCTTTAAGCAATTTCTTTTTAAAAATCGGTCTGCTTTCACTTTTTGGCAGTTTACGCCAGAAAATATTAGCTAAAAAAAAAGTATGTATTGCGCTGATAACAATCTGCCATAAAAAAAATGCCTGAATCGTGGGAGAAATAAGCCACAAAACCGCAACGGCGCCAACGCCACGCAAAGTGCTCATAATAATAGTAACAACATTTAATAGAATATGGCGTTGGAGCCCCAAAAGCCCTCCAGTATAGAAACTGATAGGCCATTGCAGCATCAATGTAAATCCAATTATTAAAACTGCCTGTTCAATAGTTGCAGCTGATAATTGTTCTGCTTTGACCCAGTGATGAGCAATGAAAGGCGAAATCGATATAACAGCAATTCCAATAACCAATGCTATGAGAGCTTTGCACAACTCGTTTGTTTATTTCTTTCCATTACCTGTTCTTTTCTTGTTTTATCTTTTGATGTGCCGGTAAATTTCCTAGTTATTCAAAGCTAATATATTGATATTATTAATAATATAGCTTGACATCGTCA
>JANXZU010000018.1 GCA_025355345.1 Syntrophaceae bacterium | reverse complement strand
CAGCGTCTGGTTAATATGTACCATGCCTGGAATGTACAGCTTGTGGAAATATTACAGAAGTTCGAAATGAGAAGCGTTAAAGAGATCAGCAAGCTCTGAATCGGTAGAGGCAATGCCCCGGGCACAGCCACGGCCTGATTCGCAGTTTCCACAGCGGACACATTCCAGAGAAACCATTTCCGCAGTGCCGATAACAGCTCCATCCGCGCCCAGACAAATTGCCTTAGCCAAATCGTGAGCCGTTCTTATACCACCGGAAGCAATAAGTGTGACCGCATCCCTGGCTCCCTCATCCTTTAAGAAATTATGAACTTTCGTTATCGCGTATTCGATAGGCATGGCTATATTCTTTTTAGCAATGTCCGGCGCAGCTCCCGTTCCTCCATATCCGCCATCGATGTGAATGATATGAGCGCCCGCATAATAAGAACCTACCGCGACCATATCCACATCATTTGGTGTAGAAACTTTAACAGAAACCAACGCATTGGGATTCATTTGTTTGATCCAGTCAATATGTTTCTTGTGATCTTCGATGGAATAAACCGAATGAAACGGAAAAGGTGAAAACAAAGAAGTTCCTTTGACTGCTTCACGCATCCGGGCCACACTCTCCGTATTTTTTTCACCAAGAAGATGCCCGCCAAGACCGGGTTTAGCGCCCTGAGCGTATTTGAATTCAACTATTTTTACACGCTGTATTGTTTCTTCCCGCACGCCAAACAAACCTGTCGCCACCTGCGTGATCACATGGTCGTTATATGGTTGCAGTACCTCAGGATATCCTCCCTCGCCGGTACAGGTAAATGTATTCCAAAGCGATGCACAGTGCGCCTTGGAAACCATTGTCGGCAGACTTACCGATCCGAAGGACATGCCGCCGCCATAAACAGGCGTGGAAATGATCACATTGGCGCGGCCATCGTTTCTCCGGTTTAATGGAATCTCCGTTGATATTTCAAACTTATCAATTTTCGGTTGACCGGCAGGAAACTTAAGACGCAGTTTGTCGAAACCGCCGCCGGAGTTACCCGTATTATATTCCAGATCCTTACGCTCCGGCGGATAGCCTGTTTCCGCCATTATCCATGTTCCGGTTATCATATCCGCTGTCCAGCGATAATCGCCGAGCGTTTGATACATGGGATTTAGAGAGATGCTCAAAGCGTTGCGCGGACATTTATCCACACAATAAAAATCGTTTTTCTGGCATTCAAACCCGATGCATTTGTAATCTATCGGCACGCTCATCTTGTTGTACCCTTCAAGTCTTTCGTGAACTCCATAGGGACATGATTTTGCGCATGTGCCGCAGTTGATGCAGGCAGCGGATCGGGTGACTTTATATTTGGGCACCTGATGCTTAAATCGCGACGGCATTTTCTTAATTTTTACAGTTGATGGTTTCATACGTTTGCTGTTTCTCTTTTTTTAAATAGTTTCCCAAAAGTTTCGTTATCGATTTCCTCAAAGAAGATGGCTCTTCCTGTTTCACCGCGAAGTCTTCGTGCTTCACGGATTCCCATGGCACCCATTACCTCCAAAAGCTGAGAGTGCCACGCTCCCATGAGGTTAACAACCCTATGCATTACAGTTCGCACTGCAATTTTATCTAATCCTTCGGGGAACAATAACAACTTCTCCGGCTCTTCATACAACCTGGCGCCAAGAGCGATAAGCAGCGGCAAATCTATTGCCGTTAAATCCGCGCCGCAAAGCATTGCTTTTGGCACATGCTCGGCCATAGCTATTCCGCCGGAAAAAATAATTGTGACTTCATCGCGGATTCTGTCTTCGACAAGCTTCAGATGTACTGCACGGATTATATCCTTAGCCAGACGCCTGTTTAAACCTGCCGAACCATCATTCTCCATACCGCAATAATCAGCCACAACATGAATAATCTCCGCGCCGTTTTTTGCCAGTCGGGAGACAATTTGTTCCACAGACTTTGTTGCAGGAACACGTACGATAGTTAGTACATTATGTATTTTTTTAATTTTATCCTGCAATTCAGGTAAAGAGCTTAATATTTCTTCGTCATAATCAAGCGCTACCATTCTTACAGTTTTGATCAACGCGGAATGCCTGTCAATTTCCTTATGCGATATTATTGGAATGATGTTTTTTATGTATTTTTTTATATCCGCTGTAATATGATCTGGGGATAATACAATACAGGTGTTTAATTCCGCAGCCGCTCTTACAATGGCCAATTTCACGTTCGGACTCAGATTGTCTTTGGGAAAATCAAAGATAATGGGAATCGGAATATCAATCGTATCATGAATTTTCGATAGTAATTTTCCGCTTTCATCAAAGGCCAGATGGTTGAGCTTTCTGCCCAGTTCCACTGATGTGCTGATGTATTCCCGTCCGTGAATTCCGTCGCGTGTCGGGCGGACAATTTCCGACATATCTGTCCACATGCTGTCAAATCCCGGTCCGGTAAACGGACCGCGATAACCGGCACCGGTAACAGGGACTTTACCATCCTCCGCCTGCTTCCATAACGTAATAAACATATCGGACTTCCAATATGATCCTCCAATGTTTAAGAAATCCTTGTCAAGAGATTTTTCCAGCGCACCACGTGGACATTCTTGAATGCACCGAAAACAGTTTCTGCAAACAACTGTATTCGGATCAGCCATTTTGCGCGGATCTCCTTTTCCCCGTTTATGCGCCTCATAAATGCATACTTTGGTACATCTGCCGCAATTGATGCAGTTTTCTCCCCGCTCAATCTTAAATTTGTAAACATAATCCAGATTAAGCGGTGTTACTTTAGCAGTAATGTGATATTTCTTTGGCATAATTTAAAATCCATCTTTCAAAAAAAACTGAAGACCGAAGGACAAGAATCTTATTCTTTCCCTTCAGTATATTCAACTTTTTAGTTATTTCGGTCCACCATTTCCCAGTAATCCGTACTATCATCAACTTTTTTAAGAAACTCAGCTATCTTTTCTTCAGGTCGGCCAAATTTAGCTTCCACTCTTTTTTCCAGTGAATCCCAGAGTATCATCAATTCCAGATTGGTTTGACATATCTCCTCACAGCCTTTGCAATGCATGCACATAAACACACTTTCCGCTTCCTCTTTCGTCACCGGCCTACCTTCAATAAGCTTTATGGCCAGAGCAATTTTCCCTTTCGCGGTCACTTCTTCATTCCCTGTGACAAGATATGCCGGACATACCGCAATACAGTTTCCGCACTTGGCGCAGGCATGAGTGGTCAGTTCAAAATCGAGACTGTCAATTTTCTTCTCCTTACCCATAAGCAGAGTCGCAATTTTACCAATAACCGGTGAAAGCAAAATTAAAATCTTTATGGAAAAGCTAAAAATAGCAGGACGAAAAATGATCGCAGGAATATTGAAGAACTTTGATTTGATCCCGAAAAATTTTCCCGGATTCATTATATTGTTCGGATCAACCTGGGCTTTATACGCAAGAAGCTTTTGTTTCTTTTCTTTGTTGTATAGGTTATTAATAAAGCCGGCGTTCCAAATACCCAGTCCATAGGGCTCCGCACCCATAGAAATTGCAGTCTGGGTAAGAATCATGGTCAATGGTAAATCAATGTAATATTTAAACTTCCTGGAATCGCAAAGGAAATTAGTCATGATCAGAGCCATTTTGGCATCAATAATATAAGAATCAATGAATATTTCCACGCCAAAATGTGCCCCCAGTTTTTTTGCTTTGGCAATATATCCGGCAGCAGAAACTATGGGAATAATACATTCACTGGCTAGAATCGTTGGTCCCAGGCGTTTTGTTTTCATACCGAAGAGCCGCTCATTCCATAAATAACTGGCAACATAGCGGGGCGCTTCTTCAACTTTTTTGTTTTGTTCTAAAATTGATATGAACTTATTATCTTCTTCAGAGTTAGCAAATTCTATCAGAACTCCGGCACTCTTTTTAAATACCTTTGAGTGCATGATTTCATTTATATCATTTATGTGATTTTCATCAAGAAAACGGATTACATTAGGTTTCAGTTGGTCTGCCTGTCCGGACTTGATGAAATTATCAATGAATAAGAAAGCATCATTATCACTGCCGAAATAGAACAGATGAGGATAAGAGGCCTGCGGAACATCGCGCAATTTCAGGTTTATTTCGACAATGATTCCAAATTCCCCTTCCGTGGAAACGAAGTACTCAAACTCTGGATCATTGGGGGTAATCTTTTTAGATTCGCCTGACGGCAATATTACTGTCATCGATACAATCTGGTTGATTAAATGGCCATATCGAAAACTGTTGATGCCGTAACCGCCTGTGGCAATCCAACCTGCGACCGTGGAAAATTTGCTCGATGGATATGTCATCAGACACAAGCCTTCTTTCTTGGCGATAATATCGATATCGCTCCATCTTGCTCCAGCCTCCACAGTTATGGTCTTTTGCGCTTTGTTGAGATAGAGTATTTTTCGAAAAGGGGATAAATCAATTACAATTCCAGCGTTTGTAGGGATTACTCCGCCAAATCCCCATGAAGCAGCGCCCCTGGGGATAACATGTACTTTTCTGGCATTAGCAAATTCCAGAACTTTTTTTATCTCGTCAGTGCATTTAGGCTGGACAACAAAATCAGGTTGTATTTGAAAAAATGTTTTGGTCATGATTGTAGGAACATCGCCTATATCATGGCTATACATTTCTTTTTCTTCAACTTTATTGATAATTTTTATGTCGCCGGCGATTTTTTGAAATTCTTCTGCAAGTTTCATATTTTGTATATCTCTTCCGTTACTATATTGATGATAAGTCATTTAGTATTTATTTATCAATACTGCGAGCATTGTTTTATAGCAAAATGAATGCCAACGGATTAATTTACATGAATGAGTTCCCTATAATGAAACAACAAAGTGAATTATTTTAGGGAAAATTAAGTTCTTCAAGAAAAATTATTCAAACTATAATAACCACTGAGGCACAATATTGTTGTTTTATCTACGTTCGCGATACATTATTGTTCTTATTTTCTTTTTACAGGGCAAATTTACAGTAAAGAATCGTTAAGATCAAGCAGTATTTAACTTCTATTCCATACGTTCATTGTTTAATTATTTATGCCTTTATCCATATTATGTTATGGATGTTTTTTATATTTGTCAGTATGTTTCTTAATCAAGACCAATGTATACAACCGATTTTTTTTGTTAGGTATTATGATTAGTCCGTAAGTTAACAATATTATTGTGGACGAATAGCTGTCACTTGTTATAATATTCACACCATTGGTATCCATGGCATATTTTTCGCACTAGCATGATCAATCAAACTTTCGCTCTATTTTACTTGTTGAACCTGTCTATACTTGATTTTATAGAATAAACTTGTCAGAATTTAATTTTAACAACTTTAAAAAATATAAATGGAGGAGTTATGAAAAAATCAACACCAACAATTGCATCGGAAAGAAATTACGTAATCGAAAAAGAGAAATTCGTTCCCGTATCTGAATACTATGGTGAAGACACCTTTAACAATAAGGTTATGAAGGAGAAGCTGCCGAAAGATACATATAAAAAGCTTATGGAAGCAATCAACGAAGATAAGGTTCTTGACATCGCTACTGCAGATATCGTCGCTCATGCCATGAAGGAATGGGCACTGGAAAAAGGAGCAACTCATTTTGCTCACTGGTTCCAGCCGATGACCGGAATTACTGCTGAGAAACACGATGCCTTTGCCGATCCGTCAGGGATTGGAGAAGTTGTGGAGAGATTCTCCGGTAAGCAACTTGTTCAAGGCGAGCCTGATGCGTCGAGCTTCCCCTCCGGCGGTATTAGAGCCACTTTTGAAGCGCGCGGCTACACGGCGTGGGATATGTCTTCTCCTGCCTTTATTCGCAGAAACGGCATTTCGACTACATTGTGCATTCCCACAGCTTTCATCTCCTATACTGGTGAGGCACTCGACAAAAAGACACCACTACTGAGATCGAATAGAGCAGTTAACATTAGTTCGTTGAATATGCTGAAACTTCTGGGCAGCAAAAATGTTAAAAAAGTTTATGCTACTCTGGGACCTGAACAAGAGTACTTTTTAATTGACTTGGATTATTTTTTCAAACGGCCAGATCTCGTGCTGGGAGGCCGTACAATCGTTGGAGCTCCGCCGGCCAAAGGTCAGGAGTTGGAAGATCAGTATTTCGGCAGCATCAAGGAAAGAATTTCTTCTTATATGCACGACATGGAAGAAGAACTCTTTAAACTAGGAGTTCCAGCCAAAACCAGACATAATGAAGTGGCGCCTTCACAGTTCGAGCTTGCTCCCGTTTTTGAAGAAGCAAACCTGGCCGTCGATCATAACCAAATCGTCATGGATACCATGCAGTCAGTGGCTAAAAAACATAACCTTGCCTGTTTACTACATGAAAAGCCCTTTGCGAAAATAAATGGTTCCGGTAAACATGTTAATTGGTCGCTTTCAGATAGCAATGGGAACAATCTATTAAATCCCGGAAATACACCTCATGAAAACATTATTTTTCTGGTATTTTTGGTTGCTGCTGTTCGTGCGGTCTATAAGAATGCTGACATTCTCCGGGCATCTGTGGCAACTTATGGTAATGACCATAGACTCGGCGCTAATGAAGCTCCGCCGGCTATTATCTCTGTATTTCTTGGCGAACAACTCACAAACATTCTTACAAATATTGAAAAAGGAATAGTGACCAAAGCTACGAATGCTGAAATTATCGATCTGGGCATTTCATCATTACCGATAGTAAGCAAAGATAATACTGATCGCAACAGAACATCACCATTTGCTTTCACTGGTAATAAATTTGAGTTCAGAGCTGTCGGTTCATCGCAGTCCATTTCTTTCCCGGCAGCTGTTCTTAATACAATTGTTGCCGAAAGCATTGATTATTTGGCCGAAAAAATTAAAACTAAAGATACCAAGAATATTAATCAGGCGGTATTTGAGGTTTTGAAAAGCGAGATTAAGGACATAAAGCCCATATTATTCAATGGAGACAATTATACCAAAGAATGGGAAACCGAAGCTGGCAAACGAGGATTACCGAATTATAAAACAACGCCCGTGGCCTTAAAAGCTATGGTTACCGACAGAGCACTGAATCTTTTTGAAAAATATCAGGTTCTTTCCAAAGTCGAGCTCCAGTCCCGCTATGTTATTTATCTCGAAAAGTATATTAAAGACCTGGAAATTGAAGTTAAATGTCTCAATAACATATGCCAGAGCCAAGTTATTCCGGCTGCTGCTTCTTACCAGAAAATACTGGCTACTGCGATTATAGCAACAAAAGAAGTGCTGGGAAATGCCGGGGTTGTTTCCGCCCAAACAGAAATCCTTAAAAAGGTAGTCGATCTTATTAACAATATCTATAATTTGAATAAGGAAATTCTAACCAAGGTTGAAGCAGCAAATGCTGTTCATGACGAGGCGAAAAAAGCAGATACATTATGCAGTAAAGTTAAACCGAAAATGGATCAATTGCGTGAATATGTGGACGAGTTGGAAAATCTCGTCGATGACGAATTCTGGCCCTTGCCCAAGTTCTGGGAAATGTTATTTATCTGCTAATCTAAAAAAGCAGGGAACGGTGCACAAGGCAGCTGCTGCTTTTGCAAACCGTTCCCTGCAACTTTATACCAAGTTGCTTTCAAAACCCCCTCGCAGATACGCTTCATGGTACTGTGCGGGATAATTCGGCCACCCAGTTTCAGAATCTGAAACTGGGTCTCACTAAATAAAATATATTCTTGAAAGCTTACTTGGTATTATTCATTGACGAGACAAAATACACAACAGAAACGTCTATCTCCGAGAGTAAAATATTAATGATTCTTAAAGTCGCTTATCCAACCTTATTTGGTTCTGGAAAATTTTTGATTTGTCTGGTAACAAGCCCCTCAATATTGTTTTCTGGAGATTAACACAAAATATGCCCCTGTTAAGAAAAGATCGTCGAACACTGCTGGTACTGGAAGACGGAAGTCACTTTGAGGGTACCGCCTTTGCGGGCGTTGGCGTTACTATGGGGGAAGTCGTTTTTAACACAGGCATGACCGGTTATCAGGAAGTAATTACCGATCCTTCGTACAAAGGCCAGATTGTCACTATGACGTATCCTCTGGTCGGCAACTACGGCATTAATGACGAGGACATGGAATCGTCAGGCATCCATCTGGAAGGTTTTATTGTTAAAGAATATCAGCAAAATCCCAGCAACTGGCGGATGAAGCAGAGCTTAAAATCATTTCTGGAAAATTCCGGGAAAATCGGTCTCGAAGGAATCGATACTCGTGCCCTCACCCGCCGTTTAAGACTTTCCGGTTCCATGAAGGGAATAATTTCAACTGAGACAGAAAATGTTAATGCGCTGCTTGAACAGGTTCGGTCTTATCCCGGACTCGTTGGACGTGATCTGGTGCGTGAAGTAAGTTGTTCCACACCTTATGTATGGCAAAAAGGTGAACGTCTCACAGGCAAACTTCCTTCCAAAAAACCTATTGATAAATTACGGGTTGTCGTCGTCGATTGCGGTGTCAAATATAATATTTTGCGTCTCCTCGAAAATAATGGCTGTGAAGTTCTCGTGTTGCCGTCCTCGTCTTCCGGCAATGATATCCTTGCCCTCAGACCCGATGGAGTACTGCTCTCCAACGGTCCGGGCGATCCAGCGGCGCTTCCTTACATAGTCAATGCAGCCCGCGAGGTTATCGGCAAGTTGCCGGTATTCGGTATTTGCCTCGGACATCAGATTATCGGCCAGGCTATCGGCGGCTATACTGAAAAGCTTAAGTTTGGTCATCACGGCATTAATCAGCCGGTCAAAGATGTCTATACGGGCCGTGTTGAAATCACCTCGCAAAATCACGGTTTTGTTGTTGTTCCTGAATCAGTTGGTGATAAAGCCCAAAAAACATATTCTAACCTTAACGACGCAACCTCCGAAGGGATGAAACTGCCTTTGACCATGAGCGTGCAGTATCACCCGGAAGCAGCGCCGGGGCCTCGTGACACGGAATATCTGTTTTTGCAGTTTGTTGAAATGATGAAAAAAGAAAAGGGAAAAGCAAAGTGATTCTGATCATTGATTTCGGCTCACAGTATAATCAGTTGATTGCCCGGCGTGTGCGTGAACATCACGTTTACTGCCAGATTGAACCACCGGATATTTCCGTAACCACTATTGTGTCGCTTAATCCTGAAGGTATTATATTGTCTGGAGGACCGGCCAGCATTTACTCCAAAGGCTCACCACGTGTGGATCGCGGAATTTTTAAACTCGGCATCCCTGTCCTGGGTATCTGTTACGGCCTGCAATATATGGTGGATTCGCTGGGCGGTAAAGTCATAGGTTCGTCTAAGCGTGAGTATGGATTTGCCGAGCTTTCAGTCAATAAACAAAAAAACCTCTTCGCAGGTGTTGAGAAAAAATCACAGTGCTGGATGAGTCATGGAGACTCTATCGGAACTTTACCTGAAGGTTTTACAATTACCGCTTCCACTGACAATACCGCGGTTGCGGCGACAGAAGATGTTGTGCGTAATTTTTACGGCCTGCAATTTCATCCCGAAGTTGTCCATACGCAAGCCGGTAAAAAAATGCTGGCCAATTTCCTATTTGATATCTGCCACTGCAAAAAATCCTGGTCGATGAAATCCTTTGTTACGCAAACGGTTACTGAAATCCGCCAGCAGGTGGGATCAGAAAAGGTTCTTCTGGGGCTTTCCGGCGGTGTGGATTCTTCAGTCGCGGCAGTGCTTTTGCACAAAGCCATAGGCCGTCAACTTACCTGCGTTTTTGTCGATAACGGCGTGTTGCGAGAAGGCGAGGCCCAGCGCGTCATTGATATGTTTAAAAAGCATTTACAAATTAATTTGCGGTTTGCCCGATCAGGAAAGCTTTTTTTAAAAAAATTAAAAGGTGTAATTGATCCGGAAAAGAAGCGTAAAATCATTGGACGCACTTTTATTGAAGTATTCGACAGCGAAGCTCAGAAAATAAAAAATGTTAAATTTCTGGCGCAGGGAACGCTTTATCCTGATTTAATCGAGTCCCGTTCCGCCTTTGGCGGCCCTAGTGCTGTAATCAAATCGCATCATAATGTCGGCGGCCTGCCGAAGAAAATGAATCTGAAACTGGTCGAACCGCTCAAACATCTTTTTAAAGATGAAGTTAGGCTTTTAGGAAAAGAACTGGGTCTGGCCGATGACGTTATCTGGCGTCAGCCGTTCCCCGGGCCGGGACTGGCTATCCGTATTATAGGTGATGTGACGGCGCCGCGGTTATCGGTCTTGCGCAAAGCAGATACAATTTTAATCGAGGAAATCCGTGCCGCTAATCTTTATTATAAGCTTTGGCAGTCGTTTGCCGTGTTGCTGCCGCTAAAAAGCGTCGGCATAATGGGCGATCAGCGTACTTATGAAAATATTCTGGCGATTCGAGCAGTCAACAGCGACGACGCCATGACCGCCGACTGGGCAAGATTGCCGCACGAACTACTTGCGCGTATATCAACCCGTATCATTAATGAAGTGCGCGGCATCAACCGCGTTGTTTATGATATCAGTTCCAAACCACCAAGCACGATTGAGTGGGAATAATTATAGAGTAAATCAATTGCCTAAACGTACAGACATAAAGAAAATACTGCTCATCGGTTCCGGGCCGATTATTATCAGCCAAGCCTGTGAATTCGACTATTCCGGCACACAAGCTTGTAAAGCTCTTCGTGAAGAAGGCTTTGAAGTTGTCTTAATCAACAGCAATCCCGCGACAATCATGACCGATCCCGAAACGGCGGACCATACCTATATTGAGCCGATTACACCGGAAGCAGTAGAAAAAGTAATTGCCCGCGAACGCCCTGATGCACTCTTGCCGACACTCGGTGGTCAGACCGGCCTCAATACGGCCGTTGCGCTGGCAGAAAGCGGCGTGCTTAAAAAATATAATGTCGAAATGATCGGCGCGTCATTGGAAGTAATCCACAAAGCAGAAGACCGGGAAAAATTTCGCAATGCGATAGAAAAAATTGGACTGAGAATGCCGAGGAGTGGTTTTGCCCGCAATATGGATCAGGTATTGAAAATTGCCGATGAAATCGGCTTTCCGATTATTGTGCGCGCCTCGTTCACTCTGGGTGGTACCGGCAGCGGCGTAGCTTACAACCGCGAAGAACTTATGGATATCGCAAAATCAGGACTTGATGCCAGCATGATTACTGAAGTCATGATTGAAGAATCGGTTCTGGGCTGGAAAGAATATGAACTGGAAGTGATGCGCGACAAAGCTGATAATGTCGTTATAATCTGTTCCATTGAAAATTTTGATGCGATGGGTGTGCATACCGGCGAATCAATTACAGTGGCACCGGCACAGACACTTACCGATAAAGAATATCAGATCATGCGGGACGCTTCCATTGCCATCATGCGAGAAATCGGAGTAGAAACAGGTGGTTCCAATGTTCAGTTTGCCATTCATCCACAAACCGGCGAAATGATTGTAGTGGAAATGAATCCCCGTGTCTCTCGCTCATCTGCTCTCGCTTCCAAAGCCACAGGTTTCCCGATTGCAAAAATTGCCGCCAAACTCGCCGTGGGTTACACACTCGACGAAATTCCCAACGATATCACCCGCGAAACAATGGCCTCGTTTGAGCCTACCATTGATTATGTTGTGGTCAAAATTCCCCGTTGGACATTTGAAAAATTTCCCGAAGCAGATGACTTTCTGACAACTTCGATGAAGTCGGTTGGCGAAACAATGGCCATAGGCCGAACGTTTAAAGAAGCGCTGCAAAAAGCAGTCCGCTCACTGGAAATCGGTCGTTTTTCCCTTGACCAGGCGCTACCGGAAGACTTAAAAGATAAAAAAGAACTTCTGAAAAGTAAATTAATTAAACCCAATTCACTTCGTCTTTATTACATTGCTGCGGCCATGCAAAATGGCCTGACCATTGATGAAATATATTTCTTGACAAAGGTTGATCCCTGGTTTTTGTATCAGATTAAAGAAATTGTGGACGCAGAAAACGAGCTGAAGATTACTCCTCCATCGTCAGAGCTCTTGCTTGCAGCTAAGCAAATGGGGTTTGCCGACCGTGCGCTGGCATCTTTCTGGAAGATGACAGAACTGGAAATTCGGCAATGGAGAGAACGCGAAAAGATTATTCCGGTCTATAAACTTGTTGATACTTGTGCCGCTGAATTTGAAGCCTATACTCCATACTATTATTCAACCTATGAATCAGAAAATGAAACCCGACCATCGGCTAAAAAGAAAGTCGCGATTATCGGCGGCGGCCCAAATCGTATCGGTCAGGGCATTGAGTTTGACTATTGCTGTGTTCATGCATCCTTTGCATTGCGGGAAGAAGGCGTTGAGAGCATTATGATTAACTCTAATCCTGAAACGGTTAGTACGGACTATGACACATCCGATAAACTGTTTTTTGAACCGGTTACACTGGAAGATGTTTTGAGCATTATTGAGACGGAAAAACCAGACGGCGTAATTGTCCAGTTCGGAGGTCAAACGCCACTTAATCTGGCGCGCGGCCTAGAATCTGCTGGTGTACCGATTATAGGAACATCGCCTGACGCCATTGACCGGGCTGAAAACCGCGATCGTTTTCAGGAGATTGTTCATAAGTTAAATCTCAACCAGCCGGATAATGATACGGCGATGGATGCGGAAGAAGCACTCGTGGCAGCCGAGCGTATTGGCTACCCTGTGCTTGTGCGCCCATCATATGTTCTTGGTGGTAGGTCCATGGAAATTGTCTATGATCCTGAAACTCTGCGCAGCTTTATGGCCAAAGCCCTGCTGGTTTCTCCGGGACACCCGATTCTCATCGATAAATTTCTCGAAGATGCGGTAGAAGTCGATGTGGACGCGATTAGCGACGGCAGCACAACTGTTGTGGCAGGAATTATGGAACACATCGAAGAAGCCGGAATCCATTCGGGAGATAGTGCCTGTATTCTTCCGCCAATCAGCATCTCCGCTTCCATTCTGGAGTTGATTGAAAAACAAACTAAAATGCTTGCCGCAGAGCTCAATGTTATCGGCCTGATGAATATTCAGTATGCAATCAAAGACAATAAACTGTATGTGCTGGAAGTTAATCCCCGCGCATCTCGCACAGCGCCTTTTGTAAGCAAAGCTATCGGCGTACCGCTGGCTAAACTGGCCACCAAGGTCATGTTGGGCAAAACGCTTACCGAACTGGGCTTTACACAAACAATTAAACCAAAGCACGTGTCAGTCAAGGAAGCGGTTTTCCCGTTCAACCGTTTTCCTGATGTTGACATTCTGCTGGGACCGGAAATGAAATCAACCGGCGAGGTTATGGGTATTGATCATTCCTTTGGACTTGCTTTTGCCAAATCACAAATGGCCGCTGGATTTAAAATGCCGAAAAAAGGCTCTATATTTATCAGCGTTCATGATTATCATAAGGATAGTATAGTTCCTGTGGCTAAGTCTTTTCAGGAGTTGGGATTTAAAATACTGGCAACTGTAGGTACAGCGAAGCATTTGATAAATCATGGGATTGAAACGGCCATTATTCATAAAGTCAGCGAAGGCAGGCCCAATATTGTTGACCATATCAAAAATGGTGATGTCCAAATGGTTATCAATACCAGTGTGGGGAGAAAATCGTCGCGTGATGCTTATCACATTCGTCGCGGCGCGTTAACTTACAATATTCTCTACACCACAACTTTGTCCGGAGCGAGGGCTTTGAGTGAGGCAACCAAAGCAATTATTGACGAAGATTGGCAAGTCTGCACCTTGCAGGAGTATCATAAAAAATAACCTTAGAGACGTTGCCTGCAGCGTCTACAAAGTGAGTCTCTATGTCATCATTATTCGAAGAAGCCTTGAATGAATCCGGCCATCCCCGGGAGGAATGCGGTATTTTTGCCATTTATGGTCATCAGGACGCTGCCAGATTGACCTTTTTTGGTCTTTTTGCCCTGCAACATCGCGGTCAGGAATCAGCAGGCATCGTTAGCTCCGACGGTTGTAACGTGTCGGAACACAAAGGCATGGGTCTGGTTTCCGACATATTCAAGGAAGCAAATCTGCAAAAACTACCAGGCAAATTATCTATCGGACATGTCCGTTATTCCACAACAGGTTCTTCCACTCTTTCTAATGCCCAACCTTTTTTAGTTCATTTCGGCGATGAGTATTATGCGCTGGGACATAACGGGAATATTGTCAACGCGCAAAAATTGCGTGAAGAACTGGAAAACAACGGTTCTATTTTTCAATCCACAATGGATAGTGAAGTAATCATTCATCTCATGGCGCCGCATTTAAAACACGGCTTGGAAAAAGCATTAGTTGTTGCTCTCTCCCGTGTGGAAGGCGCTTATAGCCTAATCATGCTGACTCGAGACAAAATTATCGCCGCCCGAGATCCACGCGGCTTCAAGCCACTAGCCTTAGGGAAGCTCAACGGTAGTTGGGTTGTGGCCTCGGAAACCTGCGCTTTTGATTTGGTAGGCGCTCAATATATTCGTGATGTCGAACCTGGAGAAATATTGATTATCGATCATCAGGGAGTAAAAAGCCTCAAGCCTTTCCCGACGGTTAAGCATTGTCACTGTATTTTTGAACTAATTTATTTTGCCCGTCCCGACAGCCAGATTTTCGGTCAAAACGTTTATTTATATCGCAAAAAATTGGGGCATGAGCTGGCGCGTGAATATTGTCCAGAAGTGGACATCGTAATGCCCTTTCCCGACTCTGGCGTTTACGCCGCTCTGGGTTATGCGGAGGAAAGTGGCATTACTTTTGAGATGGGCATGATTCGTAATCACTACATCGGCAGAACCTTTATCCAACCGACCCAGCTGATGCGCGATTTTGGTGTAAGAGTAAAATTAAATCCGGTAAGAGAATTATTAGCCAACAAAAAAGTTATGATCGTGGAAGATTCAATTATCCGTGGCACAACCAGTCGTAATCGTGTGCAAAATCTGCGTGGCATCGGAATGAAAGAAATTCACATGGTCGTCAGTTGTCCACCGACACTCCACCCCTGTCCTTACGGCATCGATTTTTCATCCAAGGGAGAACTTATTGCAGCAAAAAAAGAAAACGAAAAAGCCATCGCCGAATTCATCGGTTTGGACTCTCTGCACTACCTGACGGTTGAAGGCATGATTAAGGCAACAGGATTGAATAAAGATTGCTTTTGCCTGGCTTGCTATACCGGCGATTACCCCATCGCTCCCCCGGAAAAAATAGATAAGTTCTGTATGGAACTGAAATAGCATTTAGTGATTGTAATTTTGACCGATTTTCTGTAATTTACTTATAAATGAAAACATCTATTGCTCCAGCAATTCCGACAAACTTTGAAAGAATATTTCACCCGCAAAATATTGCGATCATTGGCATATCTGCGGAAGATGGCGGTACAGGATTTGGCAGCGGCATGTTTCTAGCTATCAAAGCCATGGGTTTTGAGGGGCAAATCTTTCCGGTTAATCCCAAAGGCGGTAATCTAAAAGGGTCGCACATTTATAAAAAGGTTGAAGATATTGAGGAATTAGTCGATTTTGCCATCATCACAGTGGCGGCAAAACATGTACCGGAAGTGCTGGAAGGATGCCTGCGAAAAGGTATCGAAGGAGTCGAGATCCTTTCCTCCGGTTTTAGCGAGTTAGGAACCGAAGCAGGATATGAACTGGAAAAGAAAATTAAATCAATCGCTGCGGGCGGTATCCGGGTGGTCGGGCCAAATTGCTTCGGCATTTATTGCCCGAAGAGCGGTTTGACACTACTTCCGGGGCCGGATTTGTCGCGTCAAACGGGATCGGTTGCTTTTCTTTCTCAAAGTGGAGGCAATGCTATTGACCTTGCTCATAAAGGAAAATGGATGGGCATTCGGTTTAGCAAGGTTGTCAGCTTCGGTAATGGCGCGGATTTGCGGGAAACGGATCTGTTGAAATATCTGGCGGACGATGCCTCAACAAAAGTAATCAGTATGTACATCGAAGGTATCAAAGACGGAGATGCCTTTTTCGAATCGATACAATATGCTTCCAAAAATAAACCTGTTATCGTCTGTAAGGGAGGGCTCTCGCAGGCAGGCCTAAGGAGCGTGGCCAGCCATACGGCATCGTTAGGCGGAAGTAGGATTATATGGCAATCTGTTCTGAGGCAAGTAAACGCCATCTCTGTGCAGGATTTAAACGAGCTTGCTCACGCCGCTCTGGCCTTTTCTTTATTGCCTCCGGGAATTTATAAAAGAATTTCCGTTGTCGGCGGTGGCGGCGCTCTGGGAGTAGGTGCCTGCGATGCCGCGGAAGCTCTGGATATTGAAATACCGCCTTTCACGACAGAGCAGCAGGAGAGCATCGGCAAGTTTCTGCCCAAACCAGGTTCCAGTGCGATTAATCCTATTGATGTCGCCAATCCCTTTGTCCCACCGCAGGTGCTTAAAGAAGTTCTCCTTGAGGCCGCAAAAGACAGCCGTATTGATCTGCAAATCATCATCTCTCTACTTTATCATTACAAGGTTCTGGCCACAGCCATGGGCTTGAAGGTCACAGAAGTCGCCCCCTTTCAGGAGCTGGCCGAGACTGTTTGCGATGTTGTTAAAACAACAGGAAAGCCTGTGGTTGTCGTTTTACCCAACCCCAAAAAAGGATTAGATGACTTCGATACCACGGAAATGCTCATGATCGCCCGCCGTGAATTTCTGGAAAGAGGTCTGCCGGTATTCGATGAACTTTCCGATGCCCTGCGCGCAATCAGCCAGGTAAACGGCTACTTTGCACAAAGGAATGCTAATCATGAATAAGGAATCCGCCATTCGAATAATTAGTAATGCCTTACAGGCAGGTCGTAAGACCCTTTCAGAATTTGAATCCAAGCAGGTGCTTGCTCTCTATGATATTCCGGTTACACGCGAAATTCTTCTGATGGATAAAACCGAAGTTCAAAAAGCCGCACAGGAAATCGGCTATCCGCTCGTGATGAAGGGCTGTTCGGCCGCTGTGGCTCACAAAACGGAAAAAGGATTGATCCATGTGGACGTCCGCACTATTGAAGAGGCTCGCAATGCTTTTGATAAAATAATGGCCGGACTGAAATGCATGGACGGCGCGGTTTTAATGCAGGAGATGGTTTCCGGGAAAAGGGAACTGGTAATTGGCTTAAGCCGTGACGAGCAATTTGGCCCCTGCGTGATGTTCGGTTTGGGAGGAATCTTTACAGAGATATTAAGAGATATTTCTTTTCGCAAAGCGCCGCTTACTAAAAATGACGCCTTAAAAATGATGCGGGAAATTAAAGGACATAAAATACTGTATGATATCCGTGGCATGGAAGCCGCCGACACAGAAATACTTTCGCGCATCCTCATCAATGTAGGACGCATTGGCCTTGAAATTGGCGATGTGCAGGAAATCGATCTCAACCCCGTTATTCTTTCTGGAGCGAAACCAATTGTGGTTGATGCCCTGATTGTTTTGAAATAATCGACGCATAGAATATTTGAGGTGATTGTCATGAAAAAATCAATTTTCAATACAGCTTGTTTATTTTTATCTTGATGTTTTTCATTAATAGCTTTGCCCTGACTACGCAACAAGTGATTGACATGAAGTAACCCGTGGATAGTAACAAAACTATCCAGGTGATGATCGAGCAGGAAGAAAAAGTCAAAGACCCTTACGCAACAATGGGTACAAAAGAGATCAGAGATAAAGATGGGAAAACCGTGAATATCTATACAACCGGCAAATCAGCGGATATCGACTCTGTAGAAGCAAAAAAGATAGATCACGGGTATGAACTCCAAAGCAATCTTTGGCGTATCACACCCTCCGCTTTGCGGGATAATTCGACCCGCAAGCTTTAGTTTACTTTGTTTGTGAAGCTTGGGTCTCATTAACTTACCAATTCCGCTACGTCGCAGAATAATTTTAGGTACTGCGCTTTCGGAATCGGAGTTTAACAATGAAACAATGTTATTGCAAAATAATTTGCTTACTTCTTATTATTTTGGCAACAATGCTTTTGGGAGGCTGTAATATGCAGAATAAATTTCTATATTTTGCCGGTGGCGTGCGCCCATCCCCGCCAATGCTGGCTGCGGAGAATCTGACGCTCTGGCAGGCGACAGATGTTGATTACCGGGGATTAGTTGCGGCCAATCTGTCATCCGCACCTAGTGGAACCATTATTCTTTTTCATGGCAACGGCGGAACTGCCCTGGATAGGACGTTTTATCTGGAACCTCTTATGGAACTTGGTTTTCGCGTTATTCTGGCCGAATATCCGAAATACGGAGGCCGCCCGGGAAATGTGGGAGAAAAACCATTTGTCGCCGACGGCCAGGAATCGGTTCAACTTGCCTATCAACAATTTGGAGAGCCGATTTATCTTTTGGGAGAATCGCTGGGCTGCGGAATCACCGCCGCTGTCGCCAGTAAGACATCTGTTCCCATTGCCGGTATAATATTAATTACGCCGTGGGATACGCTAGCCGCCGTCGCCAAATCTCTATTTCCTTTTCTGCCGGTGACAATGCTTTTGACCGACAAGTATGACAGCATTGAAAATCTGAAATCGTTTAAAAAGAAAATCTCCGTCATTGGAGCCGAGCGTGATGAAATCCTGCCAATTTCACACGCGACTAACTTATATAATTCTCTCCCTGAGAACAAAAAGCGTATGTGGATTATCAAGGGTGCCGGTCATAACGATTGGCCTTTTTTTGCTAACTCATCTTTTTGGAAAGAGATAACCGGCTTTGTTAAAGTCGATAATAATTAACGGAACAGGCAAGATATAGACTGAAGGGGGAAACGCCTATTTACCACCGTGTTACTTATTTACGAGTGCTGAAAATCAGCACCTTAATGTTCGCACTTTTTCTGGCGATTAGCCTTATCTCTTTTTGTCTAGGCAGTGTCCATATCAATCTAATCAAAGTGTTGAGAGCTCTTTCTAGCACTTTCACGGGAACAGCTTCTCTTTCTTCTCAGGAAGAATTGATTTTATTTTCAGTGCGCCTTCCCAGAATTATTTTTGCCGGTATTGTCGGCGCATCTCTTTCACTTGGCGGCGTTGTTTTTCAAGCTATGCTTCGCAATCCACTGGCTGATCCTTACGTTTTAGGAATATCGGGTGGCTCAGCTTTAGGCGCGATTGCCGGAATAATCATCGGCGCAAGCTCCTTTTATTTAGGCATACCGCTTCTGGCGTTCTGCGGAGCTCTTGCGACTGTTTTTCTGGTCTTTGTCGTGGCGGGCGGAACAAGAGGACAGCTACTGGATAATTCCCTGTTG
This sequence comes from Syntrophaceae bacterium, assembly GCA_025355345.1. Taxonomy (GTDB): domain Bacteria; phylum Desulfobacterota; class Syntrophia; order Syntrophales; family Smithellaceae; genus FEN-1160. Next base: position 11,058 of record JANXZU010000018.1, on the reverse strand, counting down.
CTTTCCGGTGTTGTCGTAAATGCTTTTTTTTCTGCGGCCATCCTTTTCTTTCTCTCGATTGTCAATAGTCTGGAATTACACAGCATAACTTTCTGGCTCATGGGAGATCTCTCTCGGGCATCATTTAAGGAAATTGCGCTCGCGGCAGTATGTCTTATAGCGGGCTTTTTGATCATCTACGCTCAGGCCAGAAAGCTTAATCTCATTGTGCAGGGTGAAGAAACAGCTCTGCATTTGGGTGTCAATATAAAGCGCACCAAACTACTGCTGTTAATTGTAACATCACTGATTACTGCTGTTGCTGTATCGATGGCCGGTATTATTGGTTTTGTCGGCATAATGGTCCCGCATATGATGCGGCTTGTTTTCGGTTCTGATCACCGATTGCTTCTGCCAGCCGCTGCTTTATTCGGGGCTTCTTTTCTGGTTATTGCCGATACTGTCGCTCGTCTAGTGCTCGCTCCGGCGGAGTTGCCCGTAGGCGTTATCACGGCGCTTTGCGGTGCACCTTATTTCATTTTTCTTTTAAAAAGGAAATCCGTATAACCATGTCCATAATTTGCGCAGAAAAATTATGTTTCAGCTACGCGGCAAATCCCATTATGGAAGATGTTTTTCTGGTAATTGCTGAAGCACAAATTGTAGCAATAATCGGACCTAATGGTTCCGGTAAAACAACTCTTTTGAAAATTATAAACGGCACACTCTTTCCTAATTCCGGTCATATGCTGATTAATGGCAAAGAAACACGATTGTGGCCTCGTAAGGATTTAGCTAAAACCGTAGCCATAGTCCCGCAGGAAACTGCACATGTTTTCTCGTTTTATGCTGAAGAAATTGTTCTTATGGGACGTTTTCCTCATTTGAGCAATTACCGGTTTGAGGATAAAAAAGATTATCGAGTTGTCCATGAAGCCATGGAAAAAACCGATACGCTTGCTTTTGCCCATCGCCGCTTTGACGAGCTCTCCGCCGGTGAACGCCAGCGCATTCTTATTGCACGCGCTCTGGCTTCCGAACCCAAAATCCTACTGCTTGATGAAAGCACCGTTTTTCTTGATTTGAAACATCAGATACAATTTTTATCCCTTTTGCGTCAGCTTAATGAAACGCAAAAGCTAACAGTGATGTTTGTTACCCATGATATCAATTTGGCAGCACAACATGCCGACCAAATTATTTTGCTTTACTGCGGCAAAAATTATGCTATAGGAAAACCCGCGGAAGTTATTACCGCGGCAAATATAAAAGAGGTTTACGATGTCGATGTTCTGGTCGATCATAATCCGCTAAACGGATTACCCAGAATGACATTGCTCACCTGAATGACAACCATTAAAGGAAGCCGGTTCAAGTCCGGTACTGCCCCGCAACTGTAAGCGGAACGAAATTCACATTAAACCACTGATGCACTGCATTGGGAAGGAGTGGAGAGTAGGTCGCCGCAAGTCAGGAAACTTTATGGTTAGTCCAACTTACTTAATTCCCGAGGGGGAAAGGAGAAGATTCATGAAGAAGTTCTTTTTTTTAATTCTGATTATTTCTTTAGTTTATTATTCACCTTTACATGCTGCAGGTAACAATGATGACGCGCCGGTGACGATGGAAGAGGTTATTGTTACGGCCACGCGGGATCGCCAAGAAACGCGCAAAGCTCCGGCCAATGTTACTGTCATTACAGCAGAAGAAATAAGCAAATCCGGCGCGACATCGGTAGTAGACGTTCTGGATAAGCTCGAAAGCATTCAATTTCGCACTTACAGCAGCAACTCTTCACAAGCAATGATCGATCTGCGGGGTTTCGGCGGTGATAATCCTTATAGTAAAACTTTGATTATGCTTGATGGCCGCCGCTTAAACAGGACAGACATGCAGTCAATTAACTGGATGCAGATGCCGGTAGACAACATCGAAAGAATAGAGGTTGTCCGGGGTACAGGCAGTGTACTTTACGGTGATTCAGCCATAGGTGGTGTAATTAACATCATTACCAAAAAAGGAAAGAGTGAACCGAAATTCAGCGTCTCCGCTCTTGTGGGTAGCTATGGTCTAAACAACGAGCGCGCCAGTGTAATTGGCGCCACTGACAAATGGACATACGCCATAAGCGGTGAAAATAATTTTAACTTCGGTTATAGGGAGCGTTCCAAATATTCCGCTCAGAGCGGCGGTTTTAATTTGGGCTATACCGCCAGTGATTTATTTAATGTTTCGCTGGGCGTTTCATTTAATAATGCAGACTATCAAATGCCGGGCGCTCTTACTAAAGAACTGATTGAACAGGACAGACGGCAATATCAACCCGCCATACCTATTTATGGGATGAAAGCCAACAACGATAATGATGGTTCTGATAAATACACCAACATCAATCTGGGTATAAAATCTTTCTTGGGCTCATGGGGACAACTAGAAGTCAATTTTTTGTATGGTAAAAAAGATTTACAAATGAATATGCCGTCATGGTCTTCCTATAAGTTTTCCAATACAAACGCTGATACATACGGAATAGCGCCAAAGTATATTCTGGCTAATGATATTTTCTGGTTTCAGAATAAGGTCACCGTGGGTGTAGATTATTATAACGAACCTTATAAAAAGGATATCTATAGCGATCGGGAAAGAACAATAAAAGTAAGCTCTGCTGATTTCCGAAGGAAGTCTCTTGGGTACTACATTCGAGATGAATTCAGTATTCTGAAAAATTTAATTTTGAGTGCTGGTTACCGGTTCGAACGCTCATCAATCAAAGGCTCCAACGCAGATACAAATTCTTACAGTTTTCCAGAGCAAGAAAATAACTATAGTGCCGAATCTTATGAAACCAGCCTGACCTGGCTTTTTGGAAAAAAATCAAAAGTATTTGCAAAATACGCAACCGTTTATCGCATTCCATTTCTTGATGAAGTGGCTTCTTTTAATGGATTTGGCGGCACCCTGTTTTTAAATAATCTTGAAAAAGAAAAAGGTGTCAGCATGGAAGCGGGTGTCGAGTTTTATCCCCTTAACAATCTAAAATTAGCGCTTACTCTTTACCGGATTGATATGGAAAATGAAATCCAATGGGTCACTACAGATCCTATAACTTATGCAGGTGAAAATCAAAACACTGGAAAAACGCGGCACGACGGCGCAGAAATTTCTTTTTCTTATCTCTGGGAAAAACGGGTAAAGTTTTATGGAAATTTCACTTACCATGTAGCTACATTTGAAAACGGCGAAAACAGTAAGAAAGAGCTTCCCATGGTTCCCAATCGGATGGCCAACGCCGGTGTCGAAATATATCTCCCCTACAACCTGACGCTACGCACGGAAATGCGCCATATCGGTAATGCATTTCTCTCCGGCGATAATGACAATAACACTCAAAAACTTGATACTTACACATTGCTAAATTTTTATGTTCATTACAAACCAACTATTGGTAAACTCGGATTAACGGCTTTTCTGGGAGTCGATAATATTGCTGACGTTAAGTATTCTTCATCCGGGTTTGATTACGCCCAGTACTGGATGCCAAACTTCTACTACCCGATGCCAGGAAGAACATTTAAAGCAGGCGTTTCCTTTGAATTTTAGGCTTGACTATCAACATTTCTGTACAACAAGGATATGCGGCAGGGGAAAAACTTTTCCCCTGCCGCATATCCGATAATAAATCTTTTTATAGCTTTAATTTACCGTTTCGGCTAAGTTGCGTTTCATGGAAAAAGATTGGATTTTAGTAGATACATCTAAAAAAATTAAGCTGGCTATTGATGACTTCGAAAGTTCATCTGCTTTAAGCATTGATACGGAATATGATTCTTTCCGCTATTTCCGCGAAATTCTCTGTCTAATCCAAATCCATGCTAATGAGACAACTTATATTTTTGATCCGCTAGGCAAAATGGATTTGTCTTTTTTAGGCAAATTCTTCAATGATCAATCAATAGTAAAGATTCTTCATGCTGCTGATAATGATATCCGTCTGCTTAAAAGAGATTATCAATTTAATTTTAAAAATATATTTGATACGCACAGAGCTGCTTTTCTTTTGGGATTAAAGCAATTATCTTTGGAAAAAATGATTCTGGAATTCTTGAATGTCGAGTTGAAAAAGAGTAAAAAAATGCAGCGTTCACGCTGGGACAAACGACCACTGACTAATGAGCAGCTTCAATACGCCATGCAGGACGTTACCTTCCTGCCCGCTCTTTACGAAGAACAGCTAAGACAGCTGCGCACTAAAGGATTGGAAGCAACTGCATCAGATGCCTTTGCAAAAATTGCGGCGTCCACTTGGCAGGAAAAAATTATTGACCGTCGGGGACACGCAAAAATAGATGGTTACTATTCTTTAAATCAGGAGCAAAAAGATCTACTCAAGAAGCTTTATGCCTGGCGCTTCAGGCAGGCCAAAAATGAAAACTGCGCCATATTTATGTTTCTGCCGGATAAAGACCTGCTGGAACTTGCACATAATGGTGAAAACATAAAGGCGATATTATCGGCAGAAAAATTTAAGCTCTATGGTGAACAGCTGAAACTAATAATATCAGAAAATAATAGCTGAGCGGTTAATGCTTTTGCCAATCGAAAATGGCTTTGCCAATCTGAGAAAAATTAGTGGTAATATGGGAATGTGGAAAAGCGAGAACGGCCATCTCCTGCTTTAGAATTGCTTTTGCAACAACATCATCGGTAACAACATGTCCCAAATAATGCAACGGAAACCCTAAAAAGCGTTGGCTAATGGTGTCAATATTCTTAAATATGTTTGAACCTTCTTTTTCATCTTTGATATTATTGGTAATAATACTGAAAGTCTTCCGGCCAAAGACCTGATACATGACCTTAACCATCGCATAAGCATCGGTGAGACTTGTCAATTCCCGGTTGATGACAATAATATTTTGCCCTGCCAACAGATTGAACTGAAGCACAACTTCCGATATACCGGCACCTGTATCCAGCAAAATAATATCATAACCTTCAATTTCCAGAAGCATGTCCTTGATCATTTGAATCTTTTCAAATAATAGTTGCGCCATTTCCCGTACACCGGAACTTGCCGGTATCAGATCAAATCCGCCCTTAGTTGTAGTGATAACGTCCCTTAGGTGTAAAGTGCCAAAAACAACATCTTTCAAGGTCAGAGTTGGATTGATCCCCAGCATAATGTCGATATTGGCAAGACCTAAATCGCAATCGGCAACAAGCACTTTCTTGCCTTGATTGGCAAGTGTCGTGGCCAGGTTTGTTGTAAGAAAAGATTTGCCAACACCACCTTTGCCGCTGGTTACCGAAAATATCAATGGTTTGGATTTAGTCTTCACTTTTTATCCCTTTGCACATGGCTTTGTTTTCATTCATGTTTTTACTTGAGCAAAAGCTTTGTACAGAGTATCTTTCTCTGTGGTCGTAACTGATTTTGCTTCTGCAATACTTCTACTTACAAGATCTGGATGGGATATTTTATTCTTACCCGTCCTCTTGGCATTGTATAATTCCTGATCAACTTTATCAAAAAATTCTTGCGCGCTTATTGCCTTGTTAGCGTTGAATTCATCAATACCCATAGACGATGAAACTATAACTTTCATTTGCCGTGCCACGTTTGCTATTAATTCATGCCATCTTTGCGCAATAACAATACCATCAAGCAAAGATGTTTCAGGAAGAATTGCAGCAAATTCGTCACCGCCAAAGCGGCAAGCAAAATCTGTAGGCCTTGTTTTCTGGTCGATCAAGCGGCAAATTTTAATTAGAAATTCATCACCTTTCGCGTGTCCAAGAGTGTCGTTGATTGATTTGAAATTGTCCAGATCAATGAATATCAGACAAAAAGGTTCTCCTGTCCTCTTTGTACGGGCAATTTCAATTTTTAATTGTTTATTAAAAAACCGCTTGTTGTAGAAACCCGTTAGCTCATCTGTGATACTTATTGATTTAAGATTACGATTATCTTTTTCCAGTTGCAGGAAGCGGTTGATAATCCCGTCTTTAGGTTTGATGATTACGCCTTTTTTGACAAGCTTTTTTAGGTCTGCCGGTGGGATATCCCTAGCGGGAATTAGAAATATATCCGCCGGTTCATCTTGTATCGACAACCTTGATTTACTTCCGGCAGCTAATTTATTTAAAACATTTATTAATTTCTCTAGAGTTTTTACTGCAGGAACAACTTTGAGAGATGACTGTAACGGTTTTTTAAAAGGATTCATCAGCAAATCAGTCCTTAAATTATATTACAGACATGAGGGATAATTTTATAAATGGTGCCGAAGCCGGGACTTGAACCCGGACGGATTTTGTCCACTACCCCCTCAAGATAGCGTGTCTACCAATTCCACCACTTCGGCAATACCCATAATATTATTTGTCAACTCCTGATGGGCTGGCAATCTATATATGCCAACTTTAATGAAAACCTGCAGGAGGGATTGTTGTGATTATGAAAACATCGTTACTTCTTTACCGGGTATGATGCCGGCTGATTGGCTGCATTAGGCGTTGCCTGCTTAGTCACAGGAGCTTTAGATTTATCAAATAAAGCAGATCCTCTATGTCCCGCCGTATAGGTAAGTATTAGCGAAGTAAGCATAAAAATTATTGCCACTGTCGCAGTCATCTTGCCCAAAAATGTCCCTGCACCGCTGGAACCGAAAACAGTCTGGCTGGAACCTCCAAAAGCCGCTCCCATGTTTGCACCTTTGCCTGCCTGAAGCAAAACAACCATAATCAAAATCAAACAAGCTAATACATGTAAAATTGTAACTAATGTAGTCATATAAAATCCTTTTGTTGAACATAATTTGTTTGTGTCATATCACCGCTTGGCTCTTAATTCAATCCTTCTTTTACCTATACTTTGATGCTCCGTGATACCGCATTTGTATACTTCGAAAGCGGAGTATAATAGCCAATCAAATGGTTACCGTCAATCTTTTTATTTACTTTTATCCTTTTATGCAGGCAAGCGGTTTTAGCTTGGCTACTTTTGTGGCAATTCCCGAATCATGCATAACCTGGACAACATCATCAACATTTTTATATGCTTCCGGTATTTCCTCCCTCAAAGTTCCTTTACTTGAAGCCATAACTATAACGCCCTGATTGGCAAGTTCCCGACTGATTGAACGTCCCTGACTGACTTTTATCGCTTGTGTGCGGCTCATTACCCGACCAGCGCCATGGCAAGCGCTGCCGAATGTCTCCTGCATAGCCTTTTGCTGAGCGACTAAAACATATGATCCGCTGCCCATATCTCCGGGAATCAGAACAGGCTGACCGACGCTCTGGTATTTAACAGGTACGGCTGAATGACCTGCAGGAAATGCCCGCGTTGCTCCCTTACGATGCACACAAAGCTTTTTCATTTTCCCCTGAAGATTGAATGTTTCTATCTTGGCAATGTTATGGCAGACATCATATACTAAGCGCATACCTAATTCTCTGGGTGAAAGATGCAATGACTTTTCAAGCACGGCTTGCGTGAGGTGCATGAGCACTTGCCGGTTGGCCCATGCATAGTTAGCCCCACAGGCCATTGCCGCCAGGTAATTACGGCCTCGCTGAGAATCAATATAGGAGCACGCCAATTGCCTGTCCGGCAGATCTATTCCTGTTTTCTGTGCGTGCTTGACCATCAACGCCAGATAATCATCACATATCTGATAACCTAAACCACGGGAACCACTATGAATCATTATGTTTATCTGACCTTTGTGCAATCCGAAGATCCGTGCAGCCTTTTCATCAAATATTTCTTCAACAACTTCAATTTCTAAAAAATGATTACCTGAGCCCAAAGTTCCCAGCTGCTGCTTTCCCCTCTCCAGGGCTCTTGCAGAGATCTGCTCGGGATCAGCGCCTGTCATAACACCTTCGTCTTCGGTTGTTTCCAAGTCTGCCATAGTTCCAAAACCTGCCTTAACCGCCCAAAGCGCGCCATCTTCTAAAACCTTTTTTTGATCTTTGCCGGAAAGTTTGACAGCGCCTGTGGAGCCAACTCCAGAAGGTATTTGCTGGTACAAAGCGGTAGTTAAATTGTCCAGCCTATCTCCGATATCTGCCAATGTCAGATTTGTGGCTAAAAGCCTACAACCACAATTTATATCATAGCCTACACCACCTGGAGAAACGATTCCGCCTTCAAGGTCAAAGGCCGCTACACCACCAATAGGGAATCCGTAACCCCAGTGCACATCAGGCATTGCCAGCGAATAACTTACAATACCGGGCAGATGAGCAACATTGGCTACTTGTTTGGTGCTTTCATCATTTTTTAGAAGTTGATGTATTTTTTCATTGGCATAAATGATTCCGGGAACCATCATCCCTCCTGTTTGAGGAAGCAGTAAACGATTGTCATCGATGCGTTCAAGCTTTATTTCAGACATCAAATACCACCTTTGCCCGCCATGATTTGCTTGATTTATTAATACTCAAGCCGTGATATGTCACCGCCTTTATTTCTGTTTTCAGAATATTTTTCTGACGGTTATATTGTTCACCTTTTAATCGTACAATAATACTTTTGCCTGTTAACTCTAATGGTTCGCAATGTCTAATCAGCCAGCGCTGACCATTGAAAAGGTAAAGCGCCTCCCGTAGAAAATTTATCAGCGTATCTTCCAGATCGGCACCAGTAACTTTTAAAGTCTTTTCATCCGGTCCCTTTATTTTATCTTCACCAGACATGTCAATCATTAGATCGAACATCGCCATAACCGTATTACCAAAAAGATCTTTTCTTGTTTTACCCGAAACTTCAATACGGATGTCGGCGGTATGGTCCAGGAGTTTATATTTTTTCATAACGTCCTTTTTGAGGCTTCACGTACTTCCATAAAACTGTTTGGCAAGTATTTTATCTTCAAGTATTCAAATTTAGAACCTGGATCATTGTCAGTTCATACAAGACTTACTAATACTTACAAATAATGATTGAATTCCTGCCGCCTTATCAACATGAACTACATCCAAATGAACGTCCGTTATAATAGTTGGCGGGGCAAGCACAAGCCTGTGGAAGACAAATGTTTCACGTGAAACATTTACCAACTATGCCAAAACTACAAACTCTTAAATTGCTGAGTCTCTCAACCATTGTGAGTAATTATACATCTTGGACAGAGCTTTAACTGCTCTTTCTGGCGTTGGAAAAATCACCCCTTTATATTTATTGTCTTCAATTTCCGTCACCGTTCGAGATGTTTCATCCGTAAGCAAGTAAACACCTACGACAGGCTTATTATATTTTTCCATAATTTGGACTGTTTTATTGATAAGGTCCTGCTCGTAACCTCTAAGTAATTCTAAAGTGTCATCCACATACTTTTGGTCATAAGCCTTATTAACAGCGATAGTCGATTCCAGTACCGATTTGATCATAACCTTTCTGCCGATAATACCCATATGGATGACCGCATCACATTCATCCCATTGCAGCAATTCATCAATGATCGCCATATGAATTTCCGTATTCATTTCGGCCACCAGATCCACAGGATTGGCATGGCTCCAAAACGGTGGTAACCAATTATTTATTTTATTGACGATTTGTTCTGATAACGGTTGAACTACCAGACCGTTTTCCATACATAAATCCGAGGCGACAACACCCCATCCACCACCTAGCGTTAAGAGGGCAATTCTATTACCCTTGGGTAATGGAAGAGAAGAAAAAGATGCGGAAAGGTCTAATAAATCCATGGGGCTTTCCACCTGGACGACCCCCGCCTGTTTGCAGGCGGCATCAAATATCTTAATGTTGGAAGCCATGGCCCCCGTGTGGCTTGATGCGGCGTGAGCTCCGGCCTGTGTTCGCCCGCCCTTTAAAGTAATAACGGGTTTTTTTCTGCCTACGCGCCTTGCCGCTTCAAAAAACCTCCGACCATTTTTAATGCTTTCAATATACATGACAACTGTTTTTGTGGTTTCGTCAACTTCAAAACCCTCCATATAGTCTTCTATGGTAATCATCGCTTCATTGCCCGAACCGCTGAAAGCGCGGATACCGATGCCCTCCTTTTCAGCAAAGGCCAGCAGTTGCGTTCCCAAATTGCCGGATTGAGCGACAAGTACTGTATCGCCTGCCTTGGGTCGAACATGAGTGCCTGTACAATATAAAGAAATATGTGGATTGCAAATTCCCATAGTGTTTGGACCAAGAATTAGAATTCCGAGCTCTTGCGCTTTTCTGATGAGTTCGACCTCCATGGCCTTCCCTTCCGCGCCCGTCTCGCCAAAACCGGAAGAAATGAGCAATACATTTTTTATCGCTTTTTGCTTCAATTCATCCATCAGTGGAAGAACAAAACTCGCAGGAATTGTAACGACGGCCAGGTCAACAGGACCAGGAATCTCTTTGACCGATTTGTAAACTTTTCTCCCGGCAATCTCTCCTCCTTTCGGATTTACCAAATAAACCTCTCCAGCGAAATTACCGGCTAAAACATTTGAATACATTAAATGGCCCCATTTGCTGACTTCTGTAGAAACCCCAATAAAGGCAATAGATCTGGGATAGAATAGATTACCTATATACTTCGGATTAATCGGTAAATGTGCTTCTTGATATTCGGCACGTTTCCCCAGCACAATCAGAGCATCTACAGCCGTCACTTTTCCCTCCGGATTAACTAATAAAGGATTAATGTCAATTTCTTTTATTTCGGGGATTGTTGCGGCTATTTCGGAAAGACCTACCAATACTTTTGCCAGCCCATCCATATCCGGTGCTTTTTCACCGCGGAAATCGCCGAGAAGTTTCTTCGCATGTAATTCCTTAATCATCAATATTGCTTCTTTTTCATTAATAGGCGCCAGACGGAAAACTACGTCTTCGATAGCTTCAGTAAATACTCCACCTAATCCGAACATCACAGCCGGGCCAAACTGCTGATCATAAAAAAGACCGGCGACAAATTCTCTTTTCCCTTGTAACATAGGCTGAACTAGGAATCCTTCCAAATCCTCTCCCGCTGCATCCTTTATATATATAGCGGCAGAATCAACATCTTCCATATTTTTCAAATTGAGTTTAACCAGACCTTTTTCTGTTTTATGTGT